>NZ_BMAQ01000014.1 GCF_015472005.1 Insulibacter thermoxylanivorax
GTTACTTTCGAAATTTAGGATTATTATTATTTAATGCCGTTAATGTTTAATGATATTTGGTGTTTTCGTCATATCAGTAAGTCAAACAGCACAGGGTCTTTGTTCAGCTCGATGAAGTTATAATTGTGCTTGCGCATCCGTTCCAATAACGGTTCATAGTCATCGCGGGATTTCAGCTCGATGCCGACAAGGGCCGGACCATTCTCTTTGTTGTTCTTCTTCGTGTATTCGAAGCGGGTAATATCATCATTGGGCCCCAGCACTTTGTCGAGAAACTCTCGCAGCGCCCCCGCCCGCTGTGGAAAATTAATCGTAAAATAATGCTTTAATCCCTCATAGATGAGCGACCGCTCCTTGATCTCCTGCATGCGGTCGACGTCGTTGTTGCCGCCGCTGATGAGGCATACGACATTCTTGCCCTTGATCTGTTCCCTGTATACATCCAGTGCGGATACGGACAGCGCCCCGGCGGGCTCAGCGATGATCGCGCTGCGATTGTACAGCTCGAGGATCGTCGAACAGACCTTGCCCTCAGGAATCGCAACTAGATCATCCAGGGATTCCTTGCATATCGCATAGGTCAGCTCACCAACGCGCTTCACGGCTGCACCGTCGACGAACTTATCGATGGCCTCCAAACCTTCTACAGCGCCCCGCGCGAAAGCATGCTTCATCGAAGCAGCGCCGCTAGGTTCAACGCCGATCACTTTCGTCGCTGGACTGACGGCTTTGGCATAGAGGCTGAGTCCTGCAGCCAAACCTCCGCCGCCGATCGCCGTGAAGAGGTAATCCACGTTCCCCTCCATCTCCTGCATGATCTCCATCGCGATCGTACCGTTTCCGGCGATGATCTTCGGATCATTGAAGGGATGGACGAAGGTCATGCCGTGTTCTTCACAAGCGCGGATTGCCTCGGCAAAAGCATCATCATACGTGTCGCCTACCAGCACGATCTCCACATAGGGACCGCCGAAAAACTCCACCTGCGAAACCTTCTGCCGCGGCGTGGTGGCAGGCATATAGATCTGCCCTTTGATCTGAAGGGCATTGCATGTATAAGCTACGCCCTGCGCGTGATTGCCGGCGCTGGCACAGACGACGCCGCGCGCAAGCTTCTCTTCTGGAAGCGAGCGGATGAAATGGTATGCACCGCGGATCTTGAAGGAGCGTACGATCTGCAGGTCCTCCCGCTTGAGATAGACATTGCATTTGTACATGGCGGACAGCACATTGTCCTTATGCAGCGGCGTACGGCGGACGACGTCCTTCAGCACCTGACTCGCATGCAGGATCTCTTCGATTTTTACTTGTTCCGTGTAAGATTCGTCACCGTATGTTCGTTTCATCTTGAATCCCATCCTTATTTTCGATACCAACATATATACTCTTATCCGATTCCGATGTCAAATTCCGCTGCATCAGCTGGTGATTTGGCACTTTTTTGAGCGAAGATTTCCAGCAGTCTACTAATGACCTGAGAGGTTTCCTTTGGTTACGATGTTAATAGATTTAGTTTTAAGGAGGAATCTACATGTTCAAGAAGGCTTTACCCATCGCACTAGCTGTGATGATCGCAGCCCCGACGGTTACTGCTTGGGCTGCGCCGGCAGGCTATGAAACCAAGGTGGAATGGGGCGTCAATTACCGCGCAGAGCCCAGCACCAATGGTCACATCTATCGCATGTTGCCTAAGGGCGAATACATACATGTCATCCAGGAAGTGAACAGCCATTGGCTGCAGGTTCAGACGCAGGACGGTCAGATCGGCTATATCTCCGCGAACAGCAAATATACCGATTACAATGGGCAGCAGGAAGCAACAAGCGGAAGCGGTAAGATTACTAAGGGCGTAAACTTCCGCTCTTCGCCGAAAGTTGCCAACAACAAGATCGGCTCGATCAAGCAGGGCACCACCGTCGAAGTCCTTGAGGTTACGAATAAGTGGTGGGTGAAGATCAAGCACAACGGCAAAGTCGGTTATGTATCGTCGAATTACATCTCCATCGGCACTTCCGGCGGCAGCAGCGGTAACAGCGGAGGTTCGGTCAAAGTTCCAAGCAATCCAAGCGCCAAGGCAGACCAGATCATCAATTTCGCCAAAAGTCTCATGGGGAAAGTCACCTACGATTACGGGACGCGCAATACGAGCAAATTGATCTTCGACTGCTCCTCGTTCACCCAATATGTCTTCGCAAAATACGGCGTTGATCTCAAATGGGGCACGCGATATCAGAAGGACGCAGGCAAGGCGGTCAGCAAGAGCAATCTGCAGAAAGGCGATCTCGTCTTCTTCTCCACGAAGGGCGGCTCGATCAATCACGTAGGCATATACATAGAAAACGGAACCTTCATTCATAATAAGCCTTCCGCCAATGGGGTGGCGATTGATAATCTGAATACAGGTTATTGGAAAGACAAATACGTCAGCGCAAGAAGAGTGCTGTAATCATCCTTTCCATCTTACAACACTTTATGCCGGAGCTTTTGCTCCGGTTTTTTTCCTCTGCATCCGTTACCGGCTTGCGATTGCCGCTCAGCTTTGGGTATCTTATAGAAGATATCATTGTGATCGAAGAGGTGTGAATGGAATGACAACACGTTCTCCGCTTGTAGATGCATTAGGCATGCAGCCTCATCCCGAAGGCGGCTGGTACGCAGAAACATGGAAAGCTTCCTTCCAGATCCCTAAGGAAGTATTGGGCGCTCCCTATACAGGTCCTAGGCCGGCGGCAACCGCAGTCTATTTCCTGCTCCATCCCGGCGAGGTGTCGCAGTGGCACACCGTCGTCTCGGACGAGCTGTGGCTGTGGCATGCGGGCAGCCCCGTGCTGTTAACCTTAGGAGGCAGCGGCGATGCTCCCGAGGCGCAGGAAGAGATCGTCCTTGGTATGGACGTCGCTGCGCGCCAAAGACCGCAGGTGCTCGTACCCGGCACCGTCTGGCAGACCGCAAGGCCGCTTGGGGATGAGCCCGCCCTGGTCACCTGCATCGTAGCGCCGGGGTTTCATTTCGATGATTTCCGATTAATTGAAGAGTGATCACCGGACAGCAAAAAATACTTGGCGGGATGCCAAGTATTTTTTGCTTAGAGCTGGTATTCGACTGAGATAACTGCGTTCCTTATGCGCAGGTTTAGACCACGCCTTGAGCGATCATGGAATCGGCAACCTTCAAGAAGCCGGCGATATTCGCACCAACCACGAGATTGCCGGTATAGCCGTATTCCTCGGCTGCCGCCATGCTGTTCCGATAGATGTTTGACATGATCTGACGCAGCTTGGCATCGACTTCTTCGAAGGTCCAGTTGAAGCGCATGCTGTTCTGGGACATCTCCAAAGCCGACACGGAGACGCCGCCGGCATTGGCCGCCTTTGCCGGTCCGAAGAGGACGTCATTCTGCAGAAAGATGTCGATTGCTTCCAGCGTCGAAGGCATATTCGCTCCTTCGGCAACGGCGATCACGCCATTCTTGACGAGGATGCTTGCGGATTCCTCAGAGATCTCGTTCTGCGTCGCGCAAGGCAAGGCGATATCGCATGGAATCGTCCAGATGCCCGAGCAGCCCTCATGGTATTCCGCATGCGGATGTTCCTGAACATAGTCCTTGATTCTCCGCCGTTCGACCTCTTTCAGCTGCTTGACCGTCTCGAGATTGATTCCCTGCGGATCATAGACATACCCGTTGGAATCGCTGCATGCCACGACCTTCGCACCCAGCTGCATCGCCTTCTCCATGGCATAGATGGCCACATTCCCCGATCCGGAGACGACCACCGTACGACCTTCGAGCGACATTCCCTTCTCCTTCAGCATCTCTTCAACGAAGTACACGCATCCATACCCCGTCGCTTCCTTCCGCACCAGGCTGCCGCCGTACGTCAGTCCTTTGCCGGTGAACACACCCGCCTCATGACCGCCGCAGATCCGTTTGTACTGGCCGAACATATAGCCGATCTCGCGGGGACCGACACCGATATCCCCCGCAGGCACGTCTTCATCGGGCCCGATGTACTTATACAGCTCGGTCATGAAGCTCTGCACGAAGCGCATCACTTCGCCTTCGGATTTGCCCTTCGGATCGAAGTCGCTTCCCCCTTTACCGCCGCCGATCGGCATGCCCGAGAGGGAGTTCTTGAAGGTTTGCTCGAAACCAAGGAATTTGATGATGCCTGCATTTACGCTGGGATGGAAGCGAATCCCGCCCTTATAGGGACCGATCGCACTGTTGAATTGGACGCGATAGCCGCGGTTAACTTGAATCCGTCCCTGGTCATCGACCCAAGGCACGCGGAAGGTGATCATGCGCTCAGGCTCGACGATTCTTTCCAGAATATTATATTGGATATACTTAGGATCTCTTTCCAATACTGGAGTCATAGAGTACATGAATTCCTTCACCGCTTGGTGAAACTCAGATTCACCAGGATTTCTTTGGATGACGGTATCCAAGACCCTTTGGATATACTCGTTGACCTCTGCTTTAGCTGCTGTTCGTGTTTGTAAGACCATCTTTCTCAACTCCACTATCTTTAGAATAAGATCTTGTTGGATGAAGTTCCTTTATGTTAGTTCACGATATTACAAGAGCGGCTTTTTGTAAAGAATTTAAGTCCATTAATTTGATAGATCTTTTTTATGATTACCATTGAAAATCTTTATTTTCCTGCGTTAGAAGCGAAGCATCCACCTTTACAACGGGTTGATGGTTCGGAGATTGTTCAAAAAACTGACGATCATAAGACATAATTAACGGTCATCCGCATCATTCATTGTATAATTAAGGATACATGTTAGTGTACATGTGAAACATTCATCTCTACACCTTCGTTAATATTTATGGTATTGTTAAGTTTGTGTTTTCTAACAAAACACAGGGATTGGAAGGTGATGACATGTCGCATCAATCTAAGCTCCAATCGTTCTTCTTGCATCCGCTCTTCAGCTTCTCCATCATCTTGATGTGCAAGAGCGTGCTTGCTTGGACGGTCATCTTCGGGGGTCCGGATTGGTCTACGATTGTTAAGGAATTATCCGTGATCATGATGGTGTTTATCATCATCGAACGGTTCTCAAACAAGAATAAGCTGCTGTATTACCTGCTTACGAACCTGCTCTTCACGGGCATATTCTTCGCTGCAATCATGTACTACAAATATTACGGCGTAATCGTCACTTACCATGCGCTCGCGCAAGTGAACCAAGTCGGCACGGTGAAGACGAGCATCTTCTCTTTGCTTGATCCCTATTACCTGTTCATGTTCGTTGATATCATCATCTTCGCCGTGATCTTCCTTAGCAGGAAATCGGCGCAGCGCTGGAAGGTTCGTGCGGCTTATGCCATAGACAGAAAACTGCTGGCCGCTGTCTTCGCCTGCTGCTTGATCATGAGCATCGCCTTTATCCTGCCGAATCGGCCGAGTCTCAATGAGATTATCAAAGCCGAGCAGATGGGCATCCTGAACTATGAACTCTATACGATTTTTGCGGAAGCACAGCCCCAGCTCGTCAAAGCGGATCAGATCACACAGCAATCGATTAATAAGCTTAAAGGCATTAAACAACCAACCGAACCGGTGTACTGGGAAGCTGCCAAAGACAAGCACCTCATCCTCATCCAGATGGAGTCACTGCAGAATTTCGTCATCGATTTGGAGATCGACGGGATCGAGGTAACGCCCGTTGTAAACCGCCTGGCACGGGAGCATTTTTACTTCCCGCACTTCTATCAGCAGGTCGGCCAAGGCAATACTTCGGATGCGGAATTTGTCGTCAACACCTCCTATTATATTCCGCCGCGCGGCGCTGCGACCCAAGTCTACGGCAACAAGGACTTGCCCAGCTTGCCGAAGCTGCTGCAGGAAGCGGGGTATGTGACGGCCACATTCCATACGAACGATGTCGAGTTCTGGAACCGCCACAAGCTGTATGAAGGGCTTGGATTCCAACATATCTATGACAAAGCATATTTCGGAGAGAAAGACGTGCTCTTCTTCGGTGCTTCGGACGAAATCCTGTATCCGGAGACAGCTTATGCCTTGGATAAGCTCGCTAAACAGGGCCAGCCGGTCTACGCCCATGTCATCTCGATGTCCGCCCATCATCCCTACACTCTGCCGGAAGAGAAGCGGTTGATTGAACTGCCCGAACGATACCAGGGCACCCTCGTCGGTGAATATCTAACAGCGCAGAACTATGCGGATTATGCCTTGGGCATCTTCATCGAGGAATTAAAACGGCGCGGGCTTTGGGAGGACAGCCTGATCGTGCTGTACGGCGATCATCTCGGATTGCCGATGTATTCCCTGAATCAGGAAGACGAAGAGCTGTTGGAAGAGATCTACGGCAGACCTTATACGTACACGGATATGATTAACATCCCGCTGGTGATCATCTCGGAGGACTTCACCTATCCGGCCGTGCTTGATCAATTAGGCGGGCAAGTGGATCTCCTGCCGACCTTGGCGAACCTCTTGGGGATTTCCTTGGACGGATATCTGCACTTCGGCCAAGACTTGCTCAACCATACGGAGTTCAACCTGCTGCCGCAGCGCTATTATCTGCCGACGGGTTCTTTCTTAAACAGCGAAGAGCTGTTCTTATCCGGCGCAGGTTATGAAGACGGCGAACATTATCCGCTTTCCGGCAATGGTCTGGAACGGCCGGAGGCAACAAAGGATGAATTCAACCGGGCGCTGGCCCTTCTGCACCTATCAGACAGCTATGTGATGCAGCTGCCGGACCGTACGGAGGATTAAACTTCTCTCTGTATACTGAACGAACGTACAAGAATCGAGCATTGCGACACGGAATGACACTGGTTGAATGGTTCTAAACATCCAGGAAGATCACCCCATGTCTAAAATCCATGCATTCCGTCGAGCTCTGCGCTCGCCCGGGAAATAGTCATCCTGATCATTTCCCCGCAAAACATACTAATGCAAAGGAGCCGGCTGAGCATCTCATGCTCGCCGGCTCCTTCTGTCAAGGAAAACGGATTGCTTCCTCTTCATGCTCTTCATGTTATGTATGGCCAGGCTGCCGCATCCTAAGACCGCCTCAGCTCCAAGATTTCCCTCAGCTCCTCATTCGTCAACTCGCTGATCCACTGCTCCCCGCTGCCCACGATCCTGCGGCTTAGTCCCATCTTCTGTTCCAGCATCTCATCGATCTTCTCCTCGATCGTGCCGATCGATATGAACTTGTGGACGAAAACGTTGCGCTGCTGACCGATGCGATAGACGCGATCCGATGCTTGATTCTCCACAGCGGGATTCCACCAGCGATCATAATGAAACACATGATTTGCTGCCGTTAAGTTGAGACCGGTGCCGCCGGTTTTGAGGGAGAGGATGAAGACGCCGCTCTCCTCCTGCTCTTCCTGCTGAAAGACGGCAATCATCTGATCCCGCATCGGCTTGGGGATGCCGCCGTGCATGAAAGACACCTTCTCGCTCAGCTGATCTTCAAGTACGGCTTGCAGGAGTCTGCCCATTTCGATGAACTGCGTAAAGATGATGCAGCGCTCCCCGTTCCGGCGCACTTCCTCCACCATCTCCGCAAGGAGCAGGAGCTTGTTCGACTGCTGAAGCAGATGCTCCGTTGAGCGGTCTTCACTTCCCTGAAGCAATGCCGGATGATCGCAGATCTGCTTCAATCGCATGATCGTCGAAAGCACTGCCCCGCGCCGCTCCATCACCGCCAACCCGTCGATCTGACGGAATAGACGATCCAGCTGCTGTTCATAGAGGATGCTCTGTTCCGGCGTCAGCGTGATGTAGCGCTTCATCTCTTCCTTGTCAGGAAGATCCAGCGAGATCTTCGGATCATGCTTCTCGCGGCGCAGCAGGAACGGCCTGATAACGGTTTGCAGCCGCCGGATACTCGCCTCATCCTGATGCTTCTCCACCATCCGCGCGAAGCGTGAGAAAGCGCGCAAGGAGCCGTTATACCCAGGGTTAACGAAATGCATGATCGACCAGAGTTCTGTCAACCGATTCTCCAGCGGCGTGCCGGTCAGCGCGGCCCGTTGATTCGCTTCAAGTTTCTGGACAGCTTGCGCTTGCTTGGTATACGCATTTTTGATATTCTGCGCTTCATCGAGGCAGACGGTATCCCAGCGCAGGGCAGTCAGCTGCTGCTGATCGATATGAGCAAGCGCATAAGAGGTGATCACCACATCGGCGCTGAGCGCTGCTCGCAGGAACGCTTCCTCCTTAAGCCGCGCAGGCCCGTGATGCAGGTGAACGCGCAGCTTAGGTGCAAATCGGGCGAACTCCTTCTGCCAATTGCCAAGGACCGAAGTCGGACAGATCAACAGAGACGGCCGATCCGGCTTGATGGTCTCTTGCAGATGCAAGAGATAGGCGATCCATTGGATCGTCTTGCCCAGTCCCATATCATCCGCAAGACATCCTCCGAATCCTAGCTTCCGGAGCATCGCCAGCCACGATACGCCCTCATGCTGATAACGCCGCAGCTGCCCGTTCAACTGCTGCGGAAGAGGGACCAGCGGCGGCTCATGGATGCGTCGCAGCTGCTGCAAGAACTGCTCCAGATCCGCATCCCATTCGATCTCGATTGGGAGCGGCCTCTCCTCACGCCAATACGGCGCATCTTGGGTCTCAGGATTCCCCCGATCCTTTAACAAGCCGTATTCCAACACCTCATGCAGCGGCATCCCGCCTTCGCGGCGATATTTCCTCAGCCGCCGATGGATGCTTCGCAGGGTTTCGTGATCGATGATCATCCACTGGCTGCGAATCGAGATCAGCGGTTTCTCCTCCTGTAGAAGCCGCTGATATTCCTCCTCACTGAGTTCGAGATCGCCGATCGACACCCTCCAATCAAACTGCATCAGCTGCTTCATACCGAGCACCCCTTCGCCCCGCGCGTGCACCGGCGAACGGATATGGGCATGCAGTACCGGCCGCGCGCGTTTGATTTGCTCCCACCAAGCCGGCAAGAGGATGGGGATGCCGTAACTGATAAACTTCGCACTCCATTCCATCAGGAATAACCAGGCGAGATCATCATCCAGCACCTGCCGCATCTGTCTTGCGTTATCGGGATCACGCAACTCTTCAGCGATGCTCATATACTTCTGCGTCTCGCGATAGATGCGTTCTTCCAGCAGCGGTTCCCAATCCGACGGGCATATTCCTTGAATCACCGTGCCGTCCGGGGCACAGGTAATGGCGCGCTCCGGGTCGCTCCGATCCTGTACACGGATCGACAATCGCCACTGCCCCGCCGGGTCGGGTTCAGACAGCTGCAGCGCAAGGAGGAAGGGAGCCGGGTCCTGCTTCCAACCCAAGGTCAAGAGCCATTCTTCCTCATCCAGCCATTCCGCCGGCTCCATCTTTCGCATCTTCTCATAGGCCGTGATGCAGCGTTCCAAGCCGGTTATCTGCCAGCTTCCTTCGGGCTTCTCTCCTTCCTGGTTCTGGATCCGATCATTGACGATATGAGACAACCAGCGGTCAGCTAGCCACTGATCATCGAGCGAATAGGCTTCAGACCCGCTTGCCTCTTTGGGTTCCTTCCGCTCGCTCCAAGCGATCCGCCAGCTGATCTTGCCGCTCCTCCAACTGGCGTAATCCGGCATGATTCGTCCTTCTTCGAGCATCTTACGCAGGAAACCCGCGAGGGAGATATATTGACGCACTTCTTCACTCCAGCGGAATGACGCATGTAGATTGACGGGAAGCTCTGTCCAGTAATCCAAAGCCCAAGCCGCGGGCAGCACGATCATCTCGCGGATGCCGATCCATTCCGTTTCGACGAAGTTTCCGTAGAAGGACGGAGCATGGTAGGCGAACAATTTGCGAATCAGCTGCCTGGGCGGTTCTGCCGGTTCCGGCCACAGCACAAAATAACCCTTGTCCAGCCAGCGAGCATAGATTGTCGTCGTATGCAACCTGTTCATGTGATCAGATGACCCTTTCTTAATTCCTCTATAAACGCTCTCAACGTTTTATACTTGGCTGCAAGTTTCGTTATGTAAGTCTCATACCTTGCTTCCTGGTTCAAACGCGCATAACAGGACTGTAAATTTCTAAGCAGAACCACTGCTTTGCGATAGCTTTCGCGCTTCTTCTCCGCGATGATCTTGTCCACGCTCTGGTGGTAGAAAGGCAGGAGCGTGCCGGCATCGCGCTGCTCGATCTCCAGCAGCAGATTGCGATCCACATCATAAGGGGTAAGATCCGCTGCGATCTGCAAATCCACCCACTCGCGGTACATCCCCGCGGCCTCCAGATACTGAGCATAAGGCTCATAGCTATAAGGCAGCATCAACTTGAGCACAGTGAGATACGAATCCGATTGCTGCAGGTTGAGGTGAGGCTCCAGCTCTTCCCAATAGGCCAGATACTGCTTATGGACCGCGCCATCGGCTTGCTTCACCTCTGGAAGGAGCTTGAGAAGCTGCTCCTCAGCCTTAGACCAGTCCATTCTATGTATGCTGTGCTCGACGTAATGGAAGCAGTGCCTAAGATCTCCTGTTTCCGCCGCAAAATGAATCAGCTCCGAATAAGCATCCTCCCGTCCTGCCAAGAGATCGAGATGGAGCATGGCGAATCGTACGGCCGCAGGCAGCTGCTTTTGCGGCGGGGAGGCAGCTTGCCGCAGCAGCTTCAGCCATTCTCGTTCCTTGTCGATCACACTCGGATCATGCTCGGATAACTTCCGTATGAATAGACGGTATATATTCAGCCAATGCAGTGCCGCATGCTGCCCTGTGCGGAAAGCAGCCTTGTGAATCCACTCCTGCATCTCCCGGCTCCATTCCGCCTGAGGCGATGAGGCAAGCGCAGCCATGTCCAATCTGTTCATATACCGCTTATATCCTTTCCAACACTGCAGAAACAACCGCTCAAATCCGCTGTGGATCTGTGTCGGCTGATACCCTTCCAGGTGCGCGAGATAGCGATTTTCTGCCATCATGAAGATGCAAAGCTGCACCGTTATAAGGTAGGCGTCACGAACGTGTGTAGACCACTCTGCTGAGATCTGCAGAGCATAGGACATGACTTCCCGGTAGAAGGATTCTACTTGATGCGGCGGAGCTTGAAAATAGCCGGCAAATTTCTTCTCCAGATCCTGTCTCCAACGTCCAATGAAATCGGTTGCGAGAATCAAGCGATGCTGCTCCAGCCATCGTGCATCCGCTCCCTGGCTCTTGCGTTCGGTTTGCTTTTTCTTATTGGCCTTTTCCTTGTTCCTGAGCAGACGCATCTGCTGATGCTGCATAAGGAACAGTTCCGTGCGCCTCTCGTGCATCGCATATACATAGAAAAATACAGCGGCCATATGGCTGCAGTATCTCCTGCTTCCACATGTGCAGCTGCTTCGATCAAAGGGGATGATATGCAGTTGAACATGATGGATGCCTTGCTCGCTGTAAACGTCTGCAACCACCGCATCGCCGCGCCGCTCTGCATGGTGTACTGCACCGGACTGATGCGCTCTCCAACCGCTCTGCATCGCTAGTTCGCTGAATCGCTTGATCATATCCATCTGCAAGCTGACGATCTCATTCTTGTCGATGTTCAAACCCTCAATCCCTCCGCTTCCCCTCAGTACGAGATCAGCAGAATCCTAACCTGAAGCATCTGATCAGCATCATGTCTTAACGCTTCTTCCGATCTTCGAGGGACACCACGTTGCTAAAGCCTTTGCCGTTGCTGTTGACCTGTTCATTGCGCAGCATCTGGCTGAGATCCGCAATCGTCTGATCCAGGAGCTTGCCTCTGTACTTAGAGAACAAGCGGCCCCGCTCTTTGGTGAGAATGGCCAAGATGAGCTGTTTCTGCTTCGTGCTGAGCATGACGCGTCAACCTCCCTTTCTCCTCGCCTGCTTGATGCAACCCACCTTCTTCCGCACAAATTGCATCTCATCGTCTATTCTGATTGTGACACAGGGCGCCTGAACCTGCAAGGGTGAACTCGCTCTGCACACCGTTCTAAGCACGATCGATGTAGCTCCATGTTGCCCTTCACGTATCTGCGATCCATGCGCGCTAATAGATGCTTAATCTCCAACGGGCAGCAAGCTCCTGAAGGATACGGCATCCGGCGACGCTGTTACCCTTCTCGTTCAGCGCCGGACTAATCGTACCGATCCCCATCCTGCCCGGCACGACTGCTAAGATGCCTCCGGCCACGCCGCTCTTAGCGGGGATGCCGACTTTGATGGCGAATTCTCCGGACGCGTTGTACATGCCGCAGGTGAGCATGAATGCCTTGGCGATCCGCACGTAACGCTCAGGGATCAAGATTTCACCGCTGTCCGGATCGATGCCGCCGTTTGCCAGGATCATGCCCATGCGAGCGATCTGCACACAGTTGACGCGGATGGAACACTGGCGAAAATACACCTCCAGATGCTCCTCCACGTCGCCGCCGATCACTCCGTTATGCTTTAGGAAATAAGCCAACGAGCGGTTGCGGTCTGCCGTCACTGCCTCCGAGCGGTACACCGCTTCATCGATCGCTATAGATTCATCCGCAGCAAGCTTGCGGACAAAGGCCAGGATACGATCTGTTTTCTCCTGCGGAGTGCTGCCGCGGATCAGCGAAGTGACGGCGATCGCTCCGGCATTGATCATGGGATTGAAGGGTTTGCCCGGCTCGGCCAGCTCCAGCCGCACAATCGAATCAAAATGATCCCCCGTCGGCTCCATGCCTACATGCTCGAACAGCTTCTCCTCCCCATGATCGATGAGGGCGAGAAGCAGCGTGAACACCTTCGAGATGCTCTGCATCGTAAAGGGAACCCCGCAGTCACCTGCACTAAGCGGCGCTTGGCCGATCGGCATCACCGTTACACCGAGGGTCTCGGGCGATGCCTTGGCCAGCTCCGGGATATAATCGGCGACTTTCCCCTGCTTAGCAAAGGGTCTGGCCTTCTCCAGCATTTCCTGCAAAGTCTCGAGATCATATAGATCATATTGAGCGTCATAATGAGCATCCTTCGTCATGGTTTCGCTCCTTCGATAGAAGATACCTGTATGGATGATACCTATGTTGATATTGAAGATATCTAAGAAAATCTGCGGCAGTTACGGGGCAACCGCGCCGGCAGTGCTGGAATGAATCCATAAGGCGAGGTCAATCTCTTTCGTAGATGGAACCCGATCGGCTGGCGTACAATTCACTGTATACTTTCTCCGCATAGGAATCATCCCCGCAATATAATCCGCCATTGTCCTTATCGAATAGACGCATCTTCCGAATATTCGTCATCGTACCCCTCCTATTCTTTTAGAATGTACTTTTATAAACGCGGGATATACAAAAAATCCGTTCAACAGGTCGTTAAACGGATTTTCTATTGATAGAAGATATTCAGCTGTCCGCGAATTGACACGACACCTGAATGAGCGCCCTGAATCATTGCCTGAGATGCGCAGACTAGGTTTCCCCGCGCCGGAAATGCTTGCCCGCGGCGATCGGTCCACGCGCGCGGTTGCGATAGACGATGAGCACCAGCAGCGTCACGATATACGGCAGCATCTCGACGAAGTGAACCGGAATCTCAAACACCTGCAGACGAATCTGCAGCGCTTGCGCAAAACCGAACAACAAGCTTCCTAAGTAGACGCCCAGCGGATTCCAGCCGCCGAAGATGAGTGCTGCCAGCGCGATATACCCTCTTCCAGCGACCATGTCCCTCGAGAACATGTTGATATCGCCGATGGACAGATAGGCACCGCCGATGCCGGCCAGCACGCCGCAGGTGATCACACCAATATACTGCATCATATAGACGTTCACGCCGAGGGAATCCGCCACCCGCGGATTGTCCCCGATGACGCGCATGCGCAGGCCAAAGACGGTTTTGTACAGCACGATCCAACCAAGCACCAAACATGCGATTAAGAGATAGAACAGTATCGACGTATTGCCCAAGATCGGACCGATCACCGGAAGATCACGAAGTCCCGGTATCGACAGATTGCCAAGTCCCGCAACAGGAGCGGAACGGCCGCGGTTGCCCCAGATATTCTCCAGCATCACCGTGGTGAAACCAAGGGAAAGCAGGTTAATAGCCAAACCGCTGATGATGTGATCGGTCTTCAGCTGAATAGTCAGAACGGCGTGGATGAGTGCGAATAACGCCCCGGCAAGCATGGCGAACAGCAGCCCGACATATGCATTTCCCGTTAGATACGAACCCCACACACCGGCAAAAGCTCCCGCCAGCATCATCCCCTCAAGGCCGATATTGACGATACCCGCCCGTTCGCTGAAGATCGCACCAAGCGCCGCGAAGGCAATCGGGATGGAGATGCGCAGGGTGCTCGCGAGCAGGGATACGATCATGTCTATGTTAAGATCCAATGCTCTCGCCCCGCTTTCTCATGAGGTTGATGCGCTTCACGACCCATGGGATGGCCACGAAAATGATGACCAAGGCTTGGATCATGACGACGAAGTCCGTCGGCACGTCCGTCAGCCGGTCAAGGGTCATCGAACCGCTGCGCAGAGCGCCGAAGAGGAGTGCCGACAGCAGCACGCCCAGCGGATGATTGCGGGCCAGGACAGCGACGGCGATGCCGTCGAAGCCGTAGCCGGGAGATATGCCGGCCACGAAATAGCGGTATACGCCGAGCACTTCGACAGCCCCGGCCAGGGCTGCGATGAAACCGCTGATGAGCATCGCCAGAATCATCCGCCTGCCGATGTTGATCCCGCCAGTGCGGGCCGCATCTTGATTCAAACCGACGGCGCGGATCTCATATCCATAGACGGTGCGGTTGAACATCCAATATATTACAAGGCATGCTATGACAGCGATGAAGATGCCCGTCGTCAGCTGATTCGGCGGGATCAGCCGCGTCAGCTGCATGCCGGCGGGAATCGTTTCGGTGCGCGGCACCATGCCTTCTGCTTTGAAAGGATAGTTCACGAGATAGTTCGTCAGCGAAGCTGCTATGTAATTCAGCATGATGGTCACGATGACTTCATGGGCGCCGAACTTCACTTTCATATAACCGGCGATCCCCGCCCACAGAGCGCCGACGATGCCGGCTGCAAGCAAAGCGATGAACGCCAGCAAGATCCCCGGCAAACCGTTGAAGAAGACGCCGATCAGAGCCGCTGCCATCGCTCCCATAAGCAGCTGGCCTTCGCCGCCGATATTGAACAGTCCGCCGCGGAAAGCCACGGCCACCGCCAGCCCTGTGAAGATCAGGGGCGTTGCTTTCGCTAAGGTATTCGCCCAAGCATTGGTGCTGCCAAAGGCGCCGATGATCAGAGCACGATAGGCCTCTATCGGATCATATCCGGCCGCCGCCAAGATCAGCCCGCCGGCCAGGAATGCTGCGAACAGGGACAGGATTAAGGTGATTAGTCTATTCATCTGCAGTTGCCGTCTCCTTCCTATGCTCGGTGCTGTTCTTGCCGCTGGTCATATACTCGCCCAGTTCAAACTCATCGAAGGAATCCGCCGCTCCGTAAGCGACGATCCTTCCTTCATAGATCACAGCGATCTTATCGCTCAGCTTGCGGATCTCATCGAGCTCCGCAGAGATGAGCAGCACCGCCTTGCCTTGATCGCGCATGGCAACCAGCTGCTCATGAATATATTCGATGGCACCGATATCCACGCCGCGGGTCGGCTGAGCAGCGATGATCACCTGCGGATCTTGCGATAACACACGGCCGATGACCACTTTCTGCTGGTTGCCTCCGGATAAGGCGCTGACTTTGGTATCGATGCTTTCCGAACGGATCCGATATTGCTCCCGGATTCGTGCAGCATGTTGTTTCAGCTGCTTCATGCGCAGCACTTTCCTGCGTTGGAAGAACGGCCTGTTCTGATAACCGAGCATGAGGTTATCGCGGATGGAGAATTCGCCGACGAGCCCCAGCTTATTGCGGTCTTCAGGAATATGACCGATGCCGGAAGTGATCATCTCATTCGGCGACTGCTTCGTGATATCTTTGCCGCGGAACAGGATCTTCCCCTCATGCAGCGGGGTAAGACCGGTAAGCGCCTCGATCAGCTCGGTCTGGCCATTGCCTTCTACCCCTGCCAAGCCCAGAATCTCTCCGGTATAGAGTTCCAGATGGAGATCATTCAGCACAGGGACGCGGTTCTTAACGAGGGTCCCGTGCTTGATCTCCAAGATCTTGTTCCGCTCCGGATAGGTCGAAGGCGGGGCCTTGGCGAAGGAAACCTTGCGCCCAACCATCATCTCAGCAAGCCCCGCTTGGCTTGTCTCCGCGATCTCAACGGTTCCGACCAGCTTGCCGGCCCGCAGCACCGTAGCGCGGTCCGCCAACTCCATCGTTTCATTCAACTTATGGGTGATCATGATGATCGTCTTGCCGGCTTTCTTCAGATCGCGCAGCACGCGGAATAGCTCGACAACTTCCAGCGGCGTAAGCACCGCAGTCGGTTCGTCCAGGATGAGAATATCCGCCTTGCGATACAAGGCTTTCAGAATCTCAACCCGCTGCTTGGTGCCGACGGGCAGTTCTTCGACCCGCTGCCTGGGATCGACTTTTAGGCCGTAGGTTTCCGATAAGGTCTGCACTTCTTGCATCGCTTTGGACTTGTCGAAGAACATCCCTTTCTTCGGCTCATACCCAAGCACAACGTTCTCTGATACAGTCAAAGCATCGATCAGCATAAAATGCTGATGCACCATCGCAATCCCAAGACGGATCGCCGCCGTCGGACTGGTGATAGCCTGCGGCACGCCGTTAATGCGGATCTCGCCCTCATCCGGCTGCTGCATGCCGTACAGGATTTTCATTAAGGTGGTCTTGCCGGCACCGTTCTCCCCGAGAAGGCTGTGAATTTCGCCGGCCCGCACGGTGAGATTCACCGAATCATTGGCCACCGTTTTGGCGAAGCGTTTCGTGATGCCCAACATCTCAACTGCATACATAACAGATTGATCCTCCAATTTTCTCCGCCTCTTGTCAAAAATAATGTGATTATTATATAGAAATTCTTGGCCTGAGCCAAGTCGAAGACGCAGGAGCAGGCTTAGAATTTCTTATGCAGACGGGAATATCGTCATTTTATTACTTTGGTTCTGCATCAGAAATTTTGCAACCGGCACTGATGGATGGTTAACTTATGGCATAATTGGTACCTTTTAGTATGTACGAAAGTGTTTTATGTTATCACAACATATACTGAATTGGTCAATCTAATGGTCCTTTTGTGTTTTGTCCTAAATTTGGGACATACAGGTTGATGTAGAGACGCGTTTTGCATATGTTGTCCTAAATTTCGTATAAAAGTGATTCTGAGACGTCTCGGCAAACGGATTTTGTCCTAAAATTCGTATAAACATAGTAATTCAGGCCGCGGTAATAAAGGCTTTATCCTAAATTTCGTACAAAAAGCCAAAGCCCTTGCTCATGATGCCGAAGCTGGAGCCTCCGATGGCAGCAACCGTCTCTTCCTGCATATCACCAGCATGGATGCAGAAAATAACGGAAATCATATTTCCCTTATTTGCTCCAAAACCTCGAAAATCCAAAAATAACGGAAGCCAAATTTCTCTTATTTGATCTATATGTGCTGATTTCTGCTTATTTTAATGGATTTTTCGAGAATAACGGAAATCTGGCTTCTGCTATTTCATCAAAACCGCGGTAAATCCCGAAATAAGGGAAGTTGAGCTTCCACTATTGCGTTTCAACACAATCTGACACTGATTCATCCTTCATGACCTGATACGCATGATCTGATACGATTTTGGCTGACTCACCCATCATGCCGAACCTATTGCATCCCAACGCATCTTGACGCTGTTTCGCCCCATCTCATCATCATCCCATCTCATCATCGCAACATGGGAAGGCAGTTCTTGCGCTTCCGCCTCTGCCAATCCAAATATAAAAGAAGGGTATGGTCTCCCATACCCTTATCCATAGATTAAGATTGGTTTGCCAAGAAGGCATCGACTTCGGCAAGCGTGCGCGGAACTACAATCTCGCCGCTGATGATCTTCTCCTTCAGTTCCTCTGCGAGATCGAGGTATTCCTGCGGAATCTCGATTTCGCTGCCTTCCACTGTATATCCAACGCCGTCGTCTTCCAAGCCAAGGCTCATAAGCCCCGGCTCCCATGTGCCGTCGATGACTGCTTTAATATTATCGAAGATGGCATTGTCGATATGTTTCAGCGTACCTATGATCATGTTATCCGGTTCTTGAGCAGGTGTCATATCGGCGCCGATCGACCATTTGCCCTGTTCCTTCGCCGCAGTGAACACACCGTTTCCGGAACCGCCGGCGGCAGCATAGACGATATCCGCACCGCTCTCGTACATCGAAACGGTCATTTCTTTGCCGAGGTTCGGGTTATCCCAAGCGTTGGTGTAATTGTACAGCACTTCGACGGAAGGGTCGATGTATTTGGCTCCTGCCATATAGCCGGACAGGAATTCATTGATCAGCTCGTTATCCGTACCGCCGATGAATCCAATCTTCTTCGTCTGGGATTGTTTTGCTGCGATTGCCCCTGCAAGGAAAGAAGATTCCTGCGCTTTGAATACCGCGGAAGCGACATTCGGAGCATCGCCGGTAAATGCCGTATCAAGCAGGTAAAACTTCTGATCAGGAAACTCCGCCGAGACATTCGTAATCGCGTCGAGCTGGTCGAAGCTGATGCCGATGATTAGATCATATTCCCCGCTGCTGGCAAAATCCCGGTGAAACGTCTCAAATTCAGCGATTGCCTGCGGTTCAACAAAGTCAAACTCGATGCCGAGTTCAGCTTCTGCTCGCTTAATCCCTGCGTAAGCCACATCATTGAAGTTGCGGTCACCCAGTCCGCCGGTCGCGAACACGATAGCCACCTTCGCCGTCGGTTCACCGGCTTTTCCGTCCTGTGTCTGCTCATCCGCGGCACCATTCGCGCCGTTGTTCGGATTCGCCCTGTTCGAGTTGTTTCCGCCGCCGCAAGCCGCCAGCAGAAACACCAGCGCCGTGATCAAAGAGATCACCGCATAGATTGATTTTCTTTGCATTTCTCGTCCACCCTTTTTTATCTCTGTCTAAGATCTATCCTGTAAGCGCGAATAAGGCGCCTAAGGAACATTATGGACTGGATGACCCCCAAGTAATCAGCATCTGCTCAGCATGCCTCAATCTTATGTTCCATCGCATACCTAAATCTTATGTATCATCGCATGCCTGATCCTATACCTCATCATATGCATCGATTACCGCATCCAGCAGCATGTCGAAGGCTTCGTCGTTTTCCTCCAGATAGCGGTCCACCGCATCGATCTCCTCTTCCGGTCCCGATTCACCTAGGAATCGCAGGGAATACCCCCAGTCTCGACCGTCCTTGCTGTGAAAGAAGATCTCGTACGGCCTTTGGTGACCGTCCACTGTAAATTCGACCTGCCCGATGTAATGTTCGTCCTCCGTTCGACCGGCATGGACATTCCTTATCATAATCTTCATACTTACCCTCCCGTCAAGACGGTATATTTTTTATTATGCACAAAAATGAATGATTCACTCAAATATTCATGAAATGTTCACACCTTCGAGTTTTTTCATTGAAATATCTGTTTCATTCGATTTACCTGTTCATGGATACGCTTGGTTTGGGACCGATCACAGCGGGATATCCAAGAGATAGATCACACCGGTCACCGTGATGATGCTGCATAAGGTTGAGACGAATACCGCTTGGGAAGCAAATTCCTTCTCATTGTCGAATTCCACGGCTAACAGCACGCTGCTGAGCGAGGTCGGCACTGAGGACGAGACGATAAGCGCCGCACTCATCAGATCCGGCAGCCCTAAGAGTGTTACAATCACCCAAGCCAGCATGGGTCCAACAACGAGCCGCAGCGTACAAGAGATGCTGATATCCGTTGCGAGAGAGCGGCTGATTCTCCACGACATGCTGCCCAGCTGCACGCCCAGCGTGATCAGCGCCGTACCGATGAAGGCATTCGACAGATAACCGATCGGCGTTGCCAAGAAGTCTGGAATCTGAACCTCAAAACCTCTCAGCAGAAAAGCCAGGGGAATCACATAGATGACCGGCATCGAGACGATGGTCCGCCAGATGTCGCGAAACTTTGCTCGATGAGCGTTTACAGCGTAAATCCCGTATGTATTCGGAATCAAGGATTGCATCATCATGATCAGGATTTGAATGGACAGCGTATAAGCGTTGCCGGCAAAAGCCAGCTGATTCAGCGGAATGCCGTAGTTCGCACTGTTATAGAACAGCACGCTGTTGCGCATCGAAGCGATCATGCCGCCCTTATACCCTCTAAGGCGAATGACCAGTTCAAGCACTAGATACTGAGCAAACATGAAGAGGAAGAAGAATAATAACACCTGCCCCACCAGCATGGCGGAGATCTCCGTCGTATAGAGCAGATTGAAAATCACAGCCGGAGAAAAAAGATAAAAATTCAACTTCGACAACGTTTTAATATCCAGTGAAAAAGCCTTCTGCAGAATAATGCCGATTACGATCATGACCGTAAGCGGCAGAACGTTATTGACCAAGATGTGTAAGAATATACTCATAACAGCGCTCCGTTTTCAACTCTTTCTGTCTTTGTTTAATGCCTTTAAATACTATAATCGGATCACAAACATCTTTCAATCCCAGTCTGATCTTGATATGATGAAGCAATATAAAATATAGATAAAGCAATATAAAATATAAGTAAAGGAATGTGAGACGATGGGTGTCAAATACAACCGCGAATACAAGCAGATCTCAGAGGAATTGGCCGCTGCGATCGCGACAATCGACGATTGTTATGAATTTTTCGAAATGGAGCGTTCAGACTGGCTCAATCTGGCCAGAAACGAACGCATGGACTGCATCCGCACCCTGTCCGACGACCTCTTCTATGCCTTAGGTGCGGATCCTGTGGTATACGTGGGGTCGGGCGTCGTGGCATACGATGCGCGCCAGCATCTCATTAAGGTCACTCCTGCAACGAAGATTGTCCATGTGATCAAACTGATCTAAGTGATCTGCCGATACACGGTCTTGTTGCCGAGCAGATCCTCGCATCCCAAACGGACGAACTCTCTCATCATACGATCTTGCTCATAATTTAAACCGCCTGATATGGTCCCACAGCTGCTCTTCCATCAGGATCTGCTTCTGCCTGGGACCGATCAGGTCGAAGTGCGGATACTTCTCATGCATATGAATATATTGCGGATTCAGACGATGCCGGCGGCACCATGCCCGCAGCTTGTCCAGATCACAGCAGCCCACCTTGGTGACAGTGGTGATCCCTGGAAACCTCTCATCGATCCAATAATGCGTCAGATACGCGATCTCCCCTCGTCTCACTTGCTTCTTCCATTCCGTCAGCTGCTGCCGCGTGATCCCAAAAGCCATCTCTGTTGTCTCCTTCTCCAGTTTTGATCGTTATCGTGTTAATCTTGTCATCCATCCTCCGTCTGTTTCGCATGCTGGGCCAGCCATTCCAAGATCTCATCTATCGTCTGTACAGGAACGATCTGCAGATTCTTCGCCCCCAGCCGCGCTTCCTCCTCCTGCCCCGCCGGCACGAAGAATACATCGACGCCGCTGCGCGCGACAGTGAAGGCCTTCTGCCTGATCCCGCCGATCGGTCCGATCGAACCGTCGGCACGGATGGTGCCCGTTGCGGCAACGTAATTGCCCTGCGTTACCCCTCCGGGAGTCAACTGATCGATGATCGTAAGGGTGAGCACCCCGCCGTGGGAGGGCCCGCCCTCATGGAGCAGGTATTGGGTATATTGGATATCCAGCGGCACGTCATAGACGACCTCGTCGGTAATCTGTATGCCCGCCATTGGCCTCGTCGGGTCATCCTCCCTCGCTGCCGTTTGCAGGGTCAGATGCCGTGTCTCCCCCTCCCGCACGACGACTACCTCCAGGTGGTCTCCGGGTTCCAGCCCGCTGATCACCTGCATGAGTTCATCGGTGCGGTGAACTTCCACATCATTCGCGCCGACGATGAGATCCCCGGGTTGCAGCACGCCTTCAGCCGGCCCGTCCTTGACCACATCGATGACCAGCACACCGATATGAATAACGCCTCTGCCAAGACCCGCCTTCTCAAGAGCGATCGCCGCTGCGATCGTGTTGGCATCGTGTTTCATACGGCGTACCATCTGGTTATACTGATCAAGAGGCATGCCGAGTTCTTCTTGCTTCTCAAAGGTATAGTGAGGAAAGACGGCAGCATACAGCCAATCAACGGGAAAAGCCGGCCGTTGGAAGATCAGGACACCGGCGATCTCTCCTTGCGGATGGCCGTCATCCACTTGTACATATCGCTGCATATTCATCGTTATCCCGGGATAAGTGACGAGGTAATTGGTCGGCCATAACAGCAAAGCCAGGATGACGGCGCTGCTGATCGACCAGATTACCCCTTTGCCGGGGAATGCCCTGCGCTCCAGCCCGTCGGTGATGATGAGATCCGCCCATACCGCTGCCAAAGCCGCTGCGAAGCTGAACCCGAGCTGCAGCAATTGCCGCGGATTCGTCCACAGCGTATAAACTGCGATCAATGAGAGGATGATCATGATAACGCGGACAGCGATCAGCAGCCAGCTCAGCTTCCCGCGCCGCTCCCTCAAACAAGCATGAACAGCTCCGATCGTCCACAGGAGCGGAATCACGGCGCAAGCTGCAATCAACTGCGGAATATAATCTATAAGATACAGACCTCCGAACCGCCACGGATCGAAAACCCATATGAGTTGGCCGAATATGATCGCGATAACCAACAGGATAAGGCCTGTTCGATAAAAGATCGCAGAATATGTCGAATGCGTTGATCTTCGTCTAGAACTCATCGCTTCATCTCCCTTTAAAACATACATAACTATCATAGCATACTATCATAGCGTGGCATCTGCCCGCGCGTCCACAAGAAAACCGCTCAGAGATGCGGGACGGCAGAAGGCGTTCGAAATCGATTGGGCCGCTGCTTGGACAGCCCATGCGCTGTAAAGCACAAGTTCAGTCTTATGTCTGTGACGTTTGATGTCGAACAGGATAAAAAAATATCATGCACGAATGGTCGTCATCTGCTATGATGTAATACGACTTACATAAATAGGACCTGCATATGCCATATTTTACCAAGGAGGAAGAAACATTGAGCCGCGAAATTCAAGTCCATGAACGACCGCCCTTAGTCCAAACATTGCCGCTCAGTTTGCAGCACTTGTTTGCCATGTTTGGATCCACGGTGCTGGTCCCGATTATCTTCAAAGTGGATCCCGCAACGATCCTGCTGATGAACGGAATTGGAACTCTGCTCTATCTGTATATCTGTAAATGGCAGATCCCTGCCTATCTGGGTTCCAGCTTTGCCTTTATTGCTCCCGTACTATTGATCCTTGGTGATAACCCCACAGCAAACTATCCAAAGGTGCTCGGAGCCTTCATCGTCGTAGGCGCCATCTTCACCCTCTTCGCCCTGCTGATCAAAGCCGTCGGCACGAAGTGGATCGATGTCGTCCTCCCGCCTGCCGCGATGGGGCCCATTGTTGCGCTGATCGGTCTCGAACTCGTGCCGGTAGCCGCGGAGATGGCAGGATGGATTCGCCCGGACAATCTGGACCCTGCCGTGAACTGGTCCCCCGATCCAAGTCACGTGACCGTCTCGATCCTGACTTTGGCGATCATCGTCCTGGGTAATGTGCTGTTCCGCGGGTTTATGAAGATCATCCCAATCCTGATCGGTTTCATCGCCGGTTACGTGATCGCTTGGTTCTTCGGACTCGTAAAGTTTGAACAAGTAGAAGAAGCTTCGTTCTTCTCCCTGCCCACCTTTACGTTCCCGCAGTTCGACTTGACAGCGATCCTTGCGATTTTGCCTGCTGCCCTCGTCGTACTTGCCGAACATATCGGGCACTTAATCGTTACCGAGAACATCGTGAAGAAGCCCTTCTCCAAGGAACCGGGACTGCATCGCTCCTTGCTCGGCAACGGATTATCGACGATGCTGTCCGGTTTTGTCGGTTCTACACCCAATACGACTTACGGGGAGAATATCGGCGTCATGACCATCACCCGCGTCTATTCCACTTATGTGCTCAGCATTGCAGCGGTCATCGCGATCATCCTTTCTTTCTTCGGCAAATTATCTGCGGTGATCTCTTCCGTGCCGGATGCCGTGCTGGGCGGCGTGTCGATCATGTTATTCGGCGTGATCGCCGTAGCGGGGATCCGCATGCTAGTTGAAGGACAGGTGGATTACGGCAAACCGAAGAACCTCATCCTCACTTCCGTCGTCCTCGTCATCGGCATCAGCGGTACGAAGCTGACGATCGGCACCACGGAGCTGAAGGGCATGGTACTGGCGACGATCGTTACCATCCTGCTCAGCCTGTTCTTCAAGATCATCGAGGTCCTGAAGCTCAGCAACGATCAAGAATAATCAACCAGTCCCGTCTTCATTGACATAAACTGGGGTGCGATCTGCCGACAACGGCAATTCGCACCCCAGTTTCATTTATTCACGCCATAGAGGATTAAACGTTATGGACTTATAACGGGCTTTAATTGTTGGGCACATTCATGAATATGGCGGATATAATCTTGCAGCAGCTGCTGCACTTCTTCCTGCCGTTCATCGATATGCTCGCTTCCCTTCTGCACATCCAACAGTTCAACTTTGACTTCACGATTATCCAGGTAATTCACACGAAAGTCAAAGCTGTACATCCCGTGCCCGGAGACATCGATATGGATGAACAGGCTGTAAGGCAGATTCTCCAGATGCACTTCACAGCCGTCCCCGGGCGGCAGCAGTTCCGGCAGCATCCTGCGCCATTCTTGCAGCAAGGTCTCCGGGTCGATGGCGGGTTCTTTCACGGTTATGTTCGACACCCTTTCATCTATATGCTTATGCTGCATCATGACGTGTGCTGCACCGCTTGCGCTAAGTAAGAACGCAGCAGCCAAGCCTGTTTGTCGAAGGAAGCAGCAAGACCTGTGAATAGATCCGCGGTCACCACATCCCCGGTTTGTTCAGCGATATCCACGCCTTGCTGCATCTCTTGCACTAGCATACGGTAGTCCCGCTCGAGCTGAGCCACCATGCCCGCCGCGTCTTCCTGTCCTGAAGCCTCTTGGATCGAAGCGAGTTCGAGATATTGCTTCATCGTTCCCGCCGGGTTCTCCCCGATGGTTAAGATGCGCTCTGCAATCTCATCGATCGCTGGGGGCAGCTCCTCATACAATGCTTGAAACTTTTCATGCAGGGTGAAGAAGTGCTCGCCTTTGACATACCAATGGTAGTTCTGCAATTTCACGTAGAGGAGGTTGCAGTTCGCCAGTTGTTTGTTTAAGTGGGTTGCTAACGGATTCATATACCATTCTCCTTCTGCCTGATCGATCTACACTTGGTAGTATGTCTAGGCAGAAGGGCGATCATGCACTCGCTTACATAAACAAGCGCAGCAAGATGATGCCGGAGAATGCCAGGATGATCCCCGTAAATTCCAGCCTGGTGAATTTGATGCGCGTCGTGATCCGCGTATAGAACAGGATCATCAGGACATTCGAAGCGACGACCGCAGACACCAAACCCGTTACCCCAAGTTTAAAGGCCGGCAGGATGAAGATCATGCCCGACACATTCGTCAAGCCGACGACGAGGCCCCATGCGAATACTTTCTTAAGCGGCCAAGTAGCTGCTGCAGCTCCAGCGCCTGCTGTTCCGCCTTCACTGCTTGCGGCGGTTTCCTGTTTAGCGATTGCCGCCGCTGCTGCACTGGCTGTTTTGCGCCCGTTCAGGTACCAACGGGTTAAGAATAGAATCGCTCCCGTCGAGAACATGCACACCAGAGTAGGCAGCACATCCGCTTCCCACAGCATCGCTTGTTTGCCCATGGTATCGTTGAAACCAAAGAACAGCATCGCCAGGATTCCCCACTTCAGCCCCTGCAGATTGTTGAGAGACATATCATCGGAGTATTGGATGCAGAGAACCCCGCAGATGATGATGATCAAAGCAACGAACTGCCATGCAGTCAGCGTCTCGCCCCACAGCAGATATGCCAAGGCTGCCACGACGATCGACGGCAGACCCGTGAAGATGGCGATGATCGATGCCTTGCCGACAGCAAATCCTCGATACATGCTCGCATTCGCAGTGAAGGAGAAGATCCCCATCAGAATCCCGGCCGCCACCGGCCACGTCCACTGCTGTCCGGACACGAAGGTTCCGATGAAACTGATCACAGCCCCGGAGGTGAAGACGCCGAAGAGCATGAAGTTTCGGTCAATCGGACGCTGAGAGGTCCAGTGATACAGAATCCCCCTCGCCCCGAAGCAACAAGCAGCCAGTAAAGCGTATACCAACCACATCGCAGTCTCTCACTCCCATGGACATGATAAAAGCTGCCCGAGTCATCCGCTCGGACAGCCTGCTGCTTAGAGTGCATCCATTATTCGTTCGCGTACTCTACAACAGCTTGCATCCTCTTCTCTTGAATCCACTCCGTCGATAACGTATACAATCGCTCATCTTCAAGCAAGCTCTTGATCTGATCCTTCACCTCATCCAGCGGCTGGATGCGTTCCTCTTGGTGATCGGTCTTCTTAATGATGTGATAGCCGTGCACCGTTTGCACGGGCTCCTTAGTGATCTCTCCGATGTCCATCGTGAATGCGGCCTCTTCAAACTCCTCAACCATACGGCCGCGCGGGAAGTAATCGAGATCTCCACCGTTTACGGCAGATGCCGTATCCAGCGAACGCTCTTCAGCCAGGGCCGCAAAGTCAGCGCCGCGGTTCAGCTCACTCAGGATCTCCTGCGCCTCTTCTTCCGTCTCTACAAGGATATGCGAGGCTCTTACCTGCTCTGGAAGCGTGAACTGGTCCTGGTTCTCATCATAATATTGCTGGATATCTTCGTCGGAGATCTTGATCTCTTCAGCAAGCAGCTTGCGCATCATCGCCTGCGATTCCATCTCCGAACGCAAGCGTTCTGAGGAGAATCCATAGATCTCGAACATCGACATCATCTCTTCTACGCTCATATCGAAGTTCGCTGCTTGTCTCTCGAGCTCCGCCTCGATATCTTCGTCGGTCACGGAGATCTTCTTCGCTTTCGCTTCTTGGCGGATCAACTCTTTGTTAATCAGCCCTTCGATGAGCGCGCTTCCCCCTTGTGAATACATCTCATCATACAGTTGATCTTTCGTGATCTTCTCGCCGTTCACCGTGACGATTGTCTCCGATGCGGCAGATGCTTTAGCAAATGGGTTCCAGACGGCGACGATGATGAGCAAGATCAGCAGTACGATCGATGTCCCCATCCAGAACAGAGCGGCTTTGTACGTGCGAATTCCTTTTGCGGTGTTGAAATCATTCATAAGTTTGATTCCTTTCTTCATAGATTCTCGTCAGCTTTGCAAGCCCAACATCACTCACTATATCAGAAATTTATTAAAGATACATTAAAAAATCAACAACAAACCGATTTTATCGACTTCGCTCAGAAAGCAAACTTGGTCCCTGCCTGAAACGCCGTTTCAGGAAAGATGTTACTCCATCGCCGGTTGTGTTACAATGTAGGCTGTAATGACAAATATCATATAAATTAAATTAGGATGCAGTACTGATAAAAATCGGAGGGTTCAACATGCAACAAGAACAGGTGATCATCGTCGGCGCAGGTCCTTGCGGTCTTGCCGCTGCCATCGCACTGAAGAAGATCGGAATCAATCCGCTGATCATAGAGAAGGCGAGCATCGTCCATTCGATCTATCAATATCCAACCTATATGCAGTTCTTCAGCACAGCGGAGAAACTTGAGATCGGCGGCGTTCCTTTCACCACACCGCAGGATAAGCCGACGCGCATCGAAGCGCTCCATTACTACCGCAAAGTCGCTCAGAAACATGAGCTTCGCGTTCATCAATACGAAGAAGTAACCAGCATCGAACCGAAGGACGGCTGTTTTATCTTAGAGACACAACCGATGAACCGTGCGCCCAGGGTGTACAAAGCGGAACGCGTGGTGGTTGCAACGGGCTATTTTGATAATCCGAACATGCTCGGTATCCCCGGCGAGGAACTGCCGAAGGTGAGCCACTTCTTCCGCGAAGCTCACCCGTATACGGGGACGAAGACGGTGATCATCGGCGGCAACAACTCGGCGATCGATGCTGCCCTTGAACTTGCGCGCGTCGGCGCAGAAGTCACCGTCGTCTATCGCGGCGAGAAGTATTCGGACAATATCAAACCCTGGGTGCTCCCTACCTTCAAGAGCCTTGTCGAACAAGGCGTCATCCATATGATGTTCCGTTCGCAAGTCATCAGCATCCAGCCGGATTCGGTGACCATCCGCATGCCGGAGGACCAGCTTGAGATGGACAACGACTTCGTCCTTGCACTGACGGGCTTCCGCCCTGATCGCAAGTTCCTCGAGAAGACCGGTGTCGAGATGGATGCCGAATCCGATCGCCCGGTTTACAACCCTGAGACGATGGAGACGAATGTTCGCGGACTCTATGTCGCCGGTGTCGTCGCTTCCGGGCGCAACGCAAACGAGATCTTCATCGAGAGCGGCAGATTCCACGGCGATCTCATCGCCGAACATATCCGTGCAATCCGGCAGCCATGACCCGTCGCATGCCTCATGAGCCGCTTGCTCCTATCGGTCACCGGGCCGCAGAATGGTATGTATTGAAGCTTCCAGAAGCACTTAGGGATGCGTCGGTTAAGGAACTGGCAGGCATCCTTCCCTTACCTGCGAAGATTGCGGACAAGCTGCTTCGCGAAGACGGCATCGTGAAGCAGCGGGACCGCCTCAACCTGCGGCTGTTCCCTTATGAAGAGCCCGATTTCGTGGCAGAGTGGACAGCATTGAATATTTTGTATGAGGATGACTTTGCCATGGTCGTGAACAAGCCGGCGGGGCTCGGGGTTCATCCCAACAGCCGGGAGGGAAGCGGAACGCTGGCTAACCAAGTCGCTGCCTATTATCTGGGTACCGGGCAAGAATGCCGTGTCAGGCATATCCATCGCTTAGACAAGGACACAACAGGTGCAGTGCTGTATGCCAAGAATGAATTTGCCCATGCGGTGTTCGACCAGGAGATGCGCGAGAAGAAGATCGAGCGGATCTATGCTGCCGTAGTAGAAGGCATCGTTGCACAGGATCAGGGGACCATCGATCGGCCCATCGGACGCGATCGCCATCATCCGCAGCGGCGGCGGGTCAGCCGGACCGGTGCGCATGCCGTGACCCATTATGAGGTCATCGAGCGGTATCAGGATCATACCTTGCTTCGCCTGCGTCTGGAGACAGGACGCACCCATCAGATCCGTGTCCACCTCTCGTCTTTCGGACATCCCTTGGCCGGAGATACGCTGTATGGCGGCAGACAGACCCGCATCGCAAGGCAAGCGCTGCATGGTGAACAGCTGCTATTCACCCACCCATGGACTGGTGAGCGTTTAACCGTCACAGCACCGCTGCCGGACGACCTGCAGCAGCTGATTGCT
This sequence comes from Insulibacter thermoxylanivorax, assembly GCF_015472005.1. Classification (NCBI taxonomy): domain Bacteria; kingdom Bacillati; phylum Bacillota; class Bacilli; order Caryophanales; family Paenibacillaceae; genus Insulibacter; species Insulibacter thermoxylanivorax. The sequence continues at coordinate 29,488 of NZ_BMAQ01000014.1, forward strand.
GGTCTGAAAGCGATGGGAAGTCGAACATAACTTCATTACTATGTGAGATGGAGGCACTATGACAGATGCATAAGCGCTTTGCCATAGAGGCGGTGATGTTCGCGATCTACGGTCAATTACTCGTCCCAGACCGACCTGTCGAATACATCATCCCCTACTCGACGATCTTAGAGTTATACGAACTCAAGGACGAGCAGCAGCCTCTTATGCCGGACGCCTATGAGGAGCAGCATGTGCGAGCTAAGATCGAGGAGATGATCCGTTTCTTCGAGGAGCCGTTGAATCGCAAGAAAATAGAAAAGGCCTTGACCGTTCCTTGGCGCAAGGCCTCCATACTCGTGAATGAACATGTGACTTTCCAGGTGATCTATGCTCTGGACAATGCCCAGTACGGCGATCAATTCGATCCGATCGAGACGGAATTAATCCTGAGCGGACTTACGGAGAAGGTGCCGCTGATCACAGATCAGATCGACTTTATCGACCGGGTTATCGAAGCGGAGATTCCGATCCAGGTATATGATATCGAAGACTTTGCCTATGCCCTCGAATTCGATGAAAAGATGCTGGATGTTGATGATCGATAAAGCGAAGCGGCGATCATGAGCCGATCATCAGACCATCATTCGTCGATCGCTGACCGTTTATCATGAACGCGCAGTCAAGCCTTCCCGTTCGATGATAAACTGCAGCAGCCCCTGGCAGGAATCTTGGAGAAGCTCATATACTTCTTCGAAATTTCCAGTGTAGTAAGGATCCGGTACATCCTTGAGCTCAGCCGAAGAAGCAAAATCCAGCATCTTGCCGATGAACGGTGCTTCTTCCCCCAGACCCTTTGGCTGGAAACGCTTGAGATCTTGCATATTCTGGTTGTCCATGACGATGATGTAGCGGCTGTCTCTGAAATCATCTTCAGCCACCTGCCGCGCGCGAATCCCTTCATAACTGATCTTGTACTGATCCAGGATGCGGCGTGTGCCGTGATGCGGCGGATTGCCGATATGCCAATCCCCCGTCCCGGCAGAATCGACGACGATCTGATCCTCGAAGCCTGCTTCCTTCACTTTCTGACGGAAGATCGCTTCCGCCATGGGCGAACGACAGATATTGCCAAGACATACGAACAAAACCTTAATCATGCCTATCCCCTTCTGCTTCATTTTTCGGAAGATGAAACCATCCTATATGATACTAGGAGTCCGCGAGGTGATCAACATGAAGCACCAGACTTTGCTGTTCGATATGGACGATACACTGATTCACTGCAACAAATATTTCAACGAAGCGATCGAAGTATTCACAGAGATGCTGCTGGATCGGCTCAAGGGCTGCCCGCTCACCGCTGAAGAGATCATGGACAAGCAGTTGGAGATCGACCTTCGTTATACGGAGGAGGAAGGATTCGTGTCCACCCACTTCCGGCAATCGCTGATCGATACCTATGAGTACTTCGCTGCGAAGTTTGCCAGAAACGTCGAAGAAGACTGCGTAGAGGAACTCATGCGCCTCGGAATGAGCGTCTACGAGAAGGAGATCGAAAGCTATCCCCATATGAATGAGACCCTGCTGCAGCTCAAAGATGAGGGCCATCTCCTCTGCCTGTACACGGGCGGCGATGTGCTGATCCAGCAGAAGAAAATCGAACAGATGGGACTTGCGGAGTTTTTTGAAGACCGCATCTTCATCGAACAGCACAAAAACAGCGAAACGCTGGCACGAATCATCGAACGGGAAGGATTCGAGCGAACATCCACGTGGATGATCGGCAACTCCGTACGAACGGATATCGTACCAGCGCTTGAGAACGGCCTCCATGCTATTCATATTCCTGCTGAGAAAGAATGGGCCTTTAACATCATTCCGGTAAATGTGGAGCCAAAGGGAGCTTATCTGTCCGTCAGACAACTGCGTGAGATCCCCGCGGCGATTGAAGAATACTGGTCGACGATGCGCCCGCGTTAAAATTGTACAAGCTTGAAAGCCAAGCGGCCCGTCGATTGCCGGGCTGCGGCCCGTAGTTCAGCGTATCAATCGTTCGAATGGCTCACTTGGAACTCCGTGATTCGTTCGAAGTCCGGTTGCAGTTTATCGGCCACTTGTTGGTAGATGTCGAACAGTTTCGCATATCTCGCGTGATTGCCCATATTCGGCTCATAGGAGTAAGCAGCTTCTGCCCAGGACTTGGCCTCTTCCCACTGCTCGATGCGGCCTGCACTCTTCAGCACGACAAGGGCTGCTCCCAGACAGGAAGCCTCTACACTCCTAGGCACAACAACGCGGCGTCCGAAGACATCGGCCAAGATCTGCAACCACAACTCGGAACGGGCCAAACCGCCCGAGGCGTGAATCGGTGCATCGCTCGGCCGTTCTGCTAAGACGTTCTTCACGCCATATAAGGAGAAGACGATGCCTTCCAGCGCTGCTCTGAACATATGCTTGCGCTGATGCCGGATGGACAATCCGAAGAAGGTTGCCCGGGCATTCGCATTCCAATACGGAGCGCGCTCACCGTTCAGATACGGCAGGAATAGCAGTCCGTCCGCACCCGGCGCCGCTTCCCCTGCTTCCCGGAGCACCTCCTCCATGGTCAGATCCCCGCGCATCATCTCTTCAATCAACCACTGCAAGACGATCCCGGCATTGTTCGTGGCGCCGCCGATTGCGAAGCGGTCCTCAGCCAGCGCATAGCAGAAGGTTCGACCCGCTGCATCTGTAAGCGGCTGATCCATCATCGTGCGGATCGCACCGCTGGTCCCCACGGTCACCGCGATATCCCCAGGCAGCACGGCACCGACGCCTAGATTCGCCAGAACACCGTCGCTGCTGCCGATCACCATCGGCGTGTCGCGGTCGATGCCAAGCTGCTGTACAAACTCCTCCCTTAGTCCTCTTAGCGCATAGGTGACAGGGACCGGTTTGGACAGACGCTCCGCATCCAATTCCAGCAAGCGAAGGACCTCTTCATCCCAATCCATCGTTGTCAGATTGAACAGCCCCGTCGCTGAGGCGATGGAGACGTCAACCACCCATTCCCCATACAGATGATAGAGGATGTATTCCTTGATCGAGACGAACTTGGCTGCTTGGGCATACAAGTCCGGTCTTTCATCTTTCATCCACAATAATTTCGCCAGCGGCGACATCGGATGAATCGGCGTGCCGGTTCTACGGTAGATCGCCAATCCGTCGAACGCTTGCTTGATCCGGTCAGCTTGATCGCTGCTGCGTCCATCTGCCCAAGTGATGCAGTTGGTAAGCGGCTTCCCTTGCTCATCTACGGCAAGCAGCGTGTGCATCGCCGTGCTGATGCCGACACCGATGATCCGCTTCGGATCGATGCCGCCCTCCTCAATCGCCGTACGGAGGCAATACATGAATGCCTCGAACAGTTCCTGCGGATCCTGTTCCGCCCATCCGGGATTCGGCTTTAAGAGAGGATAGGTCTTCGACGCCTCCGCCGCAATCTCCTTCGTATCGGTGGACCAGATCACGCATTTGGCACCGGTTGTACCTAGATCAATGCCGATAACAACGTTGGTATTATGGGACACAGTTATTCTCTCCTCTTTCGCAGCTAGTGGAATGGTTATGATCTCCGATCTTCGCTTGCTCGGATTCGTTCATAGATGCGGTATTCGAAACGGTAAGGATTGCGTTCGTCGGTCACTCCCGGCGTCACCGACACAAGCTGCCACTCCTCTTCCGCAAGTTCCGGCAGGAACACATCACCTGCAAAATCTTGATCGATATAAGTCAGATAGATACGGTCCGTCTGCGCTAAGAATAAACGGATGATCTCTGCTCCGCCGATGACGAATGCTTCATCGGCATCCTGGACCGCTTGCAGGGTTTCCTCAACGCTGTGCGTGACGGTGCAGCCTTCCGCCCGATATTCGGGATCGCGCGTCAGGACGATATTGTGACGCCCGTCCAAGGCCTTTCCGATCGATTCATGGGTTTTCCTGCCCATGATGATCGGATGGCCCATGGTGATCTTGCGGAATCGTTTCAAATCATCGGGAAGATGCCACGGCAGATCGTTATTCTTGCCGATCGTGCGATCCTTGCCCATGGCAACGATAATCGATAATCTCGTCAATTCATTCACTTCCTTATCTTATGAAAGGATAGCCCGGTTAAACCGCGATCGGCGCTTTGATCCCCGGGTGATGCTGGTAGCCTTCAAACTCGAAATCTTCAAAACGGTAGTCGAAGATGGAGTCCGGCTTGCGCTTGATGACCAATCTAGGGAGCGGATACGGTTTGCGCGACAGCTGCAGCTTCACCTGTTCGATGTGATTGGAATAGATGTGAACATCGCCGCCGGTCCAGATCAGTTCGCCGACATCCAGATCACACTGCTGCGCCACCATATGTGTAAGCAAGGCGTAAGAAGCGATGTTGAAGGGCAGTCCCAGGAAGGTATCCACCGATCGCATCTGGAACATGCAGGACAGCTTGCCGTTCGCCACATAGAACTGGAAAGCATAGTGGCACGGCGGCAGCGCCATGTCCTCGATCTCCGCAGGGTTCCAGGCGCTCACCAGATGGCGGCGGGAGTCCGGATCACGCTTGATCTGTTCGATCACCTTGGAGATCTGATCAATCGTCTCACCGTTCGGCGCGCGCCACGTGCGCCATTGCGCCCCGTATACGCGGCCTAGATTCCCCTCTTCGTCGGCCCACTCATCCCAGATCGTCACGCCGTTATCATGCAGGTATTGGATATTCGTGCTGCCGCTCAGAAACCAGAGCAGCTCATGGACTACAGAACGGATATGGATCCGCTTCGTCGTAATAAGCGGGAAACCTTCGGACAGATTGAACCGCATCTGTCTGCCGAACACCGATATGGTACCGGTGCCTGTCCGGTCTTCCTTCGCCGTGCCATTATCCAAGATATCTTGTAAGAGATTCAGATAAGCTTCCATCGTACACCTCGAATTTACGTAGTCATTGGTCCTATTATAGCAAATTTGCTTTCCCTTCGACAGCCGATATTGGTTCCAGCTGTTCAGCCGAGTCCCCAGCACTTCGTTATATTTCCTTCAGAGAACCGCGCCGCAGGGATAAGATTTAAGCCTGCGTTCCGGCCTTCATCAGACCATGGTTGACGAAGCGTTCATATAACGCGGGCACGGATCCCATGGCATAGATCTTCTCAACGATCCGTCCCTGCTTCAGCACGACGATGCATGGAACGCTCTCGATCTTCCAAACCTTCGCAAGTTCCGGTGCCAGATTCATATTGCAGGTATAAAGCGGCAATTGGTCATCCATCGCATACAGCACTTCCAGCATCTTGCGGGCAGCCATGCAGGTGCCGCACAGCGGCGTATAGAGAAAAACCGCGCACCCCGCATGTTCAAACGTCATCAAGGCCAGCGCTTGTTGTTCGTTGATCTCCTGCACCGTCTGTTCATCCCTTCCTGTAGAAATTCCAATGTTTATTGTATCAATTTATCCCTAATATCGCACAATGTTAAATGAAAATTTCTTGTCAAGGAGGACTATTCGATGAAAAGATGGTTACAGATGACGGCGGCGGCATTGCTGATCCTCATGCTTACAACGCCGGCTGCGGCTGCTGAAGCGTCCTTTATGAAGCCGGAGAAGCAAGATGGACAAGCGCAGGAACAGGGGATGCGAATCCTCGAGCTTGCCGAGCAGTACACTCCGGAACAAGCGGCGAAGTGGAAGGAAGAATTGGCCAAACGCACTGTGCTGCGAGAACAGCTTCACAAGTACAAAAACTCAAGTAAGTACCGCAAGAAGCAGGAAAAGATGAAGCAGGAACTGAAGCAAAAGCTGGACAGCGGCGAGATGACGCAGGAAGATCTCAAGAAGATGATTCAACAGAAAAAGAAGGAATTCGCTGAGAAACACCGCGCCTGGAAAGAAGAAGGCAGCAAGCTGCAGCAGCAATTGGAACAAGCCCTTGCGGAACAAAATGAGCATGAGATCGCTGCTGCACTGAATGCAATGCTAAAGCGCCTCCAGCAATCCAATCAGCGAATGGCCGAGAAACTGCAATCCCTGGATCAGAACATGAAGCCATAAGGAAAAGGTGCCGTTTAGGCACCTTTTTCATTAGGCTTTCCACTTGATATTGCAGCCGATGCTGGGCTTCTGGTCTTCAGAAACCGGCTCGCCTGCGAGGATTGCATCAAGAGCAGCACGGATATCCTTGCCGGTTACCGGGATCTCATTGCCTGGACGAGAATCATCCAGCTGTCCGCGATACACGAGCTTCATGCTGCCATCGAAGATATAGAAATCCGGCGTGCATGCCGCTTGATAAGCTTTGGCCACTTCCTGCGTCTCATCAAAGAGATAAACGAAGGGGAATTTCTTCTCCTCGGCTAATTTCTTCATGTTCTCCGGAGAATCGTCGGGATACGCTTCCACATCGTTGGAGTTGATCGCGATAAAGGAAATCCCCCGCGGTATGTAGTCATTCGCCAGCTGCAACAGCCCATCCAGCACATGTTTTACGAACGGGCAATGATTGCAGATGAACATGATGACCGTCGCGCGATCGGACTTCAGTTCGCTGAGCGACTTCTTCTCCCCCGAAACGACATCCTTAAGCGTAAAATCAGGCGCCTGCGTTCCAAGCGGAATCATATTGGACGGTGTCTGAGCCATCTTATCTCCCTCCTCTGTAATTTACCGTATCTATTATACCACAGGTGCAGCTTATTCCATCACGATATACCCGCTTAGATCGGCGAAAGTTATCCGGTCATGATGCTGGAGCCTTACCGGCGTGTAAGGGACAAGCGGTTGGCCGTTCACATAAGTGCCGTTGCTCGACCCCAGATCGCGAAGGAACCACTCTCCATCGATGCATTTGATTTCCGCATGAATGCGAGACATCAGGGGATGATCACAGCATCCGTTGACCGCCCGGCGATCGCGGCCGATCAGGAATGGATTGGAGGTAATCTCGATCCTTTGATCCGCCTTATGGTCATGCTCGATGATGAGTGCCGCGTGTTTTCTTCCCCCGCCCATCGCCTCCCCTGCAGAAGTAAGCGGCCTTGTATGGCTGGCTGCCGCAATCGAATGAGGGATCTCGTCACGGCTCAAAGCTGGGCTGGACTTTGCGTTGGATGCTGCTGAACCTCTCTTGTTCGATAAGCTTTCCAGCAGATGATGCAGCATCTTGCGTGCACTCATCCGGCCTGGACGGGCTGCAGACTGAGGAGGGGACATCTCTGAAACTTTATGCTGGATCTGATCGTTCCAAGCGATGAGACGGCGCCGCAAACCGGCTAAAGTGAACATGGGATCATCGCAATAGTGAATGAATTTGCGGATGAACCGGGCTTCCCGATTGGTTCTGACCACTTCCATGCCAAGCTTCTGCAGGCCGAGTGCCAGTGCGGATTCAGAAGATGGGACTTCGCTGTCCGGCCAGTATATGAATCGGGCATCAAGCAGTTGTTCTTGCACATAGATCTGCTCCGGGCTAAGGAGGCAGCGGTTTTCGATGAGCCAATGGTCGCGCAGAAGATTTAAGGTATGCGTCACATGAAGCAGGAATTGCAGTCCTTCTGCTTCTGTCACCTCATGGAAACGAAGCCATTCATTTAAGGGTTTGCGCATTCCCGTTCGATATTCCAGTTCCATGGAGGAACCATGGACCTGCATACGGAGGGAGACAAGATACGGCGGCGGACAGCGGGACAGTACGGCTTCATCAATCCTGTCGACACGCGGGATGGGAAGCTCGCCCTGCAGGACCGTCTGCTCTCCCGCCCGGCGATATTGCAAGGGCAGGCGTTCTTTTGCAGATGGAAGCATCTTCACAGCGTTCATAACGGCACCTCCAACATGATGAAGCTGCAGATCATGCCGGGGAGAACGGCATACATAAAGGGAAACTGCACGCGCTCATGCCCTGATCCCTTGCCTCTTCCTGTTCGCAAACGGCGATGCAGCAAGAGGATGATCCCTGCTGCGCCCGCGATGATGAGCGAATAGAACATGCCCGCTGCTCCGATTTCGAAACCGCCGATCGCCCCCAGTGCGGCGAAGAATTTGACATCACCGGCTTCTACGCCGCGGCACAGATAGATCAGCAGCATGAAGCCCATGGATGCCAACATCCCGAGCAATGCATACTGCAGTCCTGCCCATCCCGAGCTGACTCCATGCCAAGCCAAACCGATGATGATCCCGCCGAAGGTCAGCCGGTTCGGAATGATCATCTTCCTGTGATCCGTATAGAAGGCCGTGATTGTTAGGAGCATGATTAAGCTCCAAGTAATGAATTTCAATTCTGCTGCCATACTTCTTAACGTTCACCTCTGTCAATCGTCGTGTATTCTCTACATGGTTATTCTCCGCTTCCGATCCACAGGCGTTCCCATGCGGCCGCCTTTACGGTGATGCTGCGTCGTGCGAAGGGAATGCGCAGCGGCACGGTATATTCGAGCTCCAGCAGCACATACGGCTCTGCGCTGCGGCTAAGAAACGGATAGCGAATCGCCCTTACGTGTAACTGCTCACTGGACATATGTGCGGGCAAATAGCGGGCGACAAACGGTACGAAAGCACGCCTCACCGGTTCGCTCAGCTGCTGTTCGATGTCATCGGCAGCATTCAAAACTTCAGCAACGGCTTGACGAATCGGTTTCGGAATGAGCGGGCCGTATTCTTCGATCCATTCCTCCAAGCCCCGCCTGCCTTCCTCCGCTTCGTTCATCCACTCTTCCAATTGAGCGGCCAGTTCATCCACGCCTGCGGACATTCCCAGGAGGCGGAGCGGATAAGCTTGTACTGCGAGCTGGTGCGCTGCTTGCGCGGCTGCTGAACGAAGACCGGCTTCATAGAGGGACAGCTGTACGAAGCTGATCATCGTGAGCAGGAATGTAAGCAGCAGCGGCACCGCAATCGCAGCTTCCAAGGTGATGCTGCCCGTGTCATCCCGCCAAACCCGGCCGGTTCGCCCATATCGATCCAGATCCGGAAAGCGCAACTGGTTCAGTAATATCCCCATGCCGCCTTCACCTGCGGATGATAGACATACCTGCCAAGAAACAGGGAACGCAGCTTTCCCTCGGCCGCGGTATGCCAATAGGTATAATGTTGTGCCAATCTCACACCCGTGTTCACTTCGATCAGCGCCTGCATCCTTTTTAATTTGTTAGGCTGGGCGCTGTGCAGCAGAAAGAACAACCGCAGATAATCTTTGTAATGCCATGTCAGTGAAGGTGCGATCTTGCTGGAGATGGGCAGTTCTTCGCCGGCAGCGATTCGCTTCGTATCTTGATAGGCCTTAACCGCACCTTCGACAAAGGCCAGCAGCAAAGCGAGAAACGGCGATCCCAGAAAGCGCCAGCTCTTATCAGGCGACATCAGGGCTTCGAGGGTTCGTACGGCTAAGCGAAAAGCGAAGATCTCCCAGTAAGCAGCGGAATAGTTCGCCGCACAGGAATGAAACCCGTACAGGATATATTCCGCTTCCTGGTTATACAGCGCATGACTGGACGGAATCGAGAGGGCTTCTCCCCTTTCCTCAGCCTGATACGTTCGATAATTAAAAGTCGTCAGCGCATACTCATTCACATAGATCGATTCTGAGACCTGTTGCAGCAGATATCCGATCATCTGTGCCATGCCGACGGCATCCGCTTGTGCATCCCGCCCCTCGCCATAGGGCCGATCCCCGTATCCTCCTGCCGCTGTCTCGGTCTTGGTTTGCAATTGCTGATACAGCTCGCGTTCCGTTTGTCGGCGGTCAGGATCACAGCCCGTTAAGCTGCTCCGCACCTTATCCGCTTGTTCTTCCAAACGCCCTTGTGCATCTTCGATCTCTGCCGTGAGCTCCGCTTGCTTCCTTCTTCGCTCGGACTCAGAGGCTGCAATCTGCTTCAACCATGTCCGCCAATCGTTAACCAACTGCGCGATCCGACTGGCGGCCGGTTCGGGAAGTTGATCGCGAAGATGGACCACATCCGAACGCAGCTCATCCAATCGCCGCAGATCGACATCGACGCGTGTCCTGATCCGATCAAAATCTTCATCAGCCATGAGGTCAACGGATTGCATGATCTCTTCCCCAAGATCCATCTCCCAGCTGTCGATTAGATGATGAAGCTGACGATTTGCCTTCTCGGCATCTCCAAGCGCGGAAAGCAGTTCAGCGCTGATTGGAATCACCTGAGAGCGGATGGCCTCATAGCGCTGACGGATGTCTCTCAGCCGCTGCAGCCAAGCCTCATAATCGGCAAGCTTCGCTTGGTTCGCGGCGATGGCTTGATCCAGCTGCGCCAGCAGCATGAGATCTCCCTCGCTTAGTGAAGCTTGCTGCATAATCAGAGAACGCTCTGCTTCCCATTGTCTGATCTGATCCCGCAACGCTGAGGGATCCATCCGCATCATCTCCCGGTGGCCCGGTTCAAGGGCGCGAATCTCACCCGCCAGTTCGTCCAGATCGCCTGATATCCAGTTGTCCCACTCGTGATAAGCACGCCAGACCTTCATCATTCCCTCCTCCCGCCGATTCATGAGGCGATGCATCTCCTTGGCCTCACCAGCGAAGGAAGCCAAGTCCTGCATAGCCTTGCTGATCCCTGTCTTCTGGAACTTGTTTGCGACCTGCGCGGCATATTCGATCGGCGCCCGATACTTCATCTCTTCTAAGATCTGCTCGCGAAACACTTCCAGGTCGGCTAGACTTCGCTCGAACTTCAGCTCGCCATGGACTTGATCCGCATATGCCCAGCCATGTCCCGTGTTACGTTCTAATACATGTGAGAAGATCGCATGGGTCTCCGGCCCGTCAGCGGCGCCAAATAACCCATACCTCTGCAAGTCATTGTTATATGCACCTCCAACAGATCTTAATGCAGCTTTCGCCGCATATTCCATCTGCTGATGAGCCAGCTTGGAACGGGCAAATTCGATCAACACCGCTTGAAACAAATAAATGGGTACGATAAGAACGACGATGAAGACGGTGACAGCACCGCGTTCACTGCGTATAAGGATCACCTCCCAGATGGATCTCCGCTTGAATTCCCCGTGCGGCCAGCTGTTCCAGCAGATGCTGCGACGGCGGCGGATTGCGGTTATCGGTGCCAAGGAAGAAATGCCAGACCACCCGCTCCAACACGCCTTCCTTAAGCAGTTCGGCATCCTTGTCCGCCTGCAAGAGAATCTGGCTTTCCCGATAGGTATAAAACGCCTGGTGCGCTGTCCCGGATACATAACTATCAATCAAGCGATCCCCATGCGAGGTTGTATACCGCTTCTCCACACCCCCGGTATGAAGCCTCAGCCATCGCGCCGCTTCCTCGTGGGAGGCGACCTTTGCGGTCTTGCCGTCCGCCGCAGGTTCTGCAAACAGAGACCTTGCTTCTTCCGGCGACATCGCCGCACGGCCGATACCCGTATAGGTTCTGATAAGATTAATGCCGCGCAGATATTCAGCTGGATCGCTGATCGTATACACCGCTGTCACCCGCCGTTCACTTGTGAATAACTGCTGCAGCCAGAGCGGCAGGCGAAGGGGCTTAACCAGTTCCACGGTGATCACTTTCTCAGCGATCCGGTTCTCGTAGCGGATCTCGCCGCGGATTCCAGAAGGAACAACGGCAGTCCGCCTGAGTTTGCGCATGGGAAGGGACCCGGGTTCTTCATCTTCTTGACTTGGAATCAGATGTATGATATGCGAACCTATTCCTCCCGTTAAGAACGGCAGGCTGCCGTCCGATGTCAACCGCCAGTACAAGCCATCGTCCCTGCCCTGCTCTACGAAGCCGCTGACCGGTTCCTTGTAGCTGTTATCCCATATATAGGCCGCTCGTTCAGCCATCTCCTGGGCAAGGCTGAATAACACCGCGTGTTGATAGATGATCAGCCCCGCATAGAGCCCGATGATCATCAGGAGGAGCAAGATCGGCATGCCGATCGCTGCTTCCATGGTGAAAGCACCGCTGCGGCCGCTGATCACGGGAATAAGCCGCGGGGCGGAGCATCGTTCTGGATGTTGTTGATCGTCGTGTCCGTATCGCTGAACAGCCCTGTGACCCATTCGAGAATCCATTGCCGGAAGGCAAAGGCGACCAGGACGAGAACCGCGATGATGATGATAATCTCCAAAGTGCCGATTCCCTTCTCGCTGTGCCACAAACGCCGCAACATCGTAGTCATGCATGTCACCTCACTTCCTTCGATTCAGAATCTCCTCTGGTTTAGAACATTCGCCTGCAAGCAGGCAGCTTAGAAAACAATAGACAATATCCCGTGAATGATGCCTGACCTAATGCTGATCAGTCCCCTTAGGAACCCAGGAACATCACGGCCGGCGCGGCAACGATGATTAAGACTGCGATGAAGATGACGATCAGCGGGAATATCATCTTCACCGTCGTCTCCTCCGCCCGCTTGCGCACCAAGGCAAGGCGCTTATCCCACATCTGCCGTGAGATATCGAGCAAGGTATCGAGGGTTGAATCACCTCCCCGCAAGGTGTGCGACAGCAGGATCGTGACGATGGACCGCATCTCATTCGTATCCGCCTGTTCTGCCAACTCATGAAGCACTTGCGACAGCGATGCTTGATAGGACAGCTTCGCAGCCGCTTGATGGAGGGCAGCTGCAAGCGGACCTGTTCGGTGTTGCCACTTCTTGGCCATCTGCTGAAGGGCTGCTGGCACAGGATAACCGGCATAGAGATAGATGACCAAGATCTGCAGCCATTCGGGGAGTTCATAAGTGATCTGCTCGCGGTATGCTTCGGCAGCATCAATCACCATGCGATAGCGTAGGATGGGGCAGCCGAGGAATGTGACGAATCCAAGCAAGAGCCAGACGACATCTCCCGTAAGCAGCATGATAAGCAGGCAGAGAAGGAAGCTCATGCTCCCGACGGTCAACACCCGGCTCCACCAATCCGCTGCGTATGCTGCTTCTTCTTGACGCTTAGTGCTGTGCAAGCGATATGCATGGGTCAGCCGATAGGAGATCACCGGGAAGCGGCGTACCATAAACCGCGCAGCCGGCTGAGCAGCCTTCACAAGATGAAGTCTCTGCCGCGTCACAGCCGTTTCCTCCGCAGCAGAAAGAAGGTCCAGATATGTCCTGCGAGGATCAGCGCCAGCGCGCAGGTGATGACGAGCCGCCCGCTGCCGCTGTAGAGCGGCGCCGCATATTCGGGCGAACCGATGAGGATCAGCCCGACCATCGCATAAGGCGCGAGATTCATCATGATCCCTTCCGTCTGCTTCTGCGCCATAATCACCTGCACATCTTGGTCCGCTTGGATCTTCGCAGCGATGAGCTCCGCCGTCTTGCGCAGATGCAGCAGCAGATTGCCTCCATTGCGGCGGTATACCGCCAGCGTCTCGGTAAACAGCACCCAGTCCTCCGTCACCCAAAGCTCAGCGGTATCCGCTAACGCGCGTTCCAATGGTTCACCCAGCATAACCCGCTGATTCACCTTGGTTAGCATCGCCAGCAGCCCGCTTCTCTCCTGCACATGTTCCCGACGCAGGTCCCCCTCGATCTCACGAAATGCGGACTCCAGGGAATGCCCGGCATAGAGCGCCGAGATTAACGCTTGCAGGAAACGCGAAAACTCCAATTGCTGCAGGGCATATCTGCGGCGCTCTAGAACACTTCGAACCAGAGGGACGACAAACCACCCTCCGGGGACGAGCAGCAGCGGAATGAGAGGATGTTGATAGAACATCCAACCGATCCCATAGGCAGCTGCCCCGCCGCCGGCCGCAAGTACGACATCCAGCCGGGACCATCTAATCCAAGCCAGCCGCTTCCAGATGCGCTTCATCCTGACCACCTGCCTTGTTCCATTTTGCTCGTCTGATCAACCGATTCCCCGTAGGCTTCAGCCCGCCCAAGATCCGGCCGTCCTCTGCCGTCCCACATTCCTGAAAGCGGAACAGCGGATTCAGTTGAATCTCATCGCCTGCTAAGCCCGCCACTTCGCTGATCTCTACCACACGTCTGGAATAGTCCCTAAGCCGTTCGATATGAATCATGATATCGATCGCTGAGCAGATCTGCTTGCGTATGACGGGAAGCGGCAAGGCGGTATCGGACAATACCATCGTCTCTAGACGGGAGAACATATCCGCGATCGAGTTGCTGTGGCCGGTGGAGATGGATCCATCATGGCCTGTGTTCATCGCTTGCAGCATATCAATCGCTTCGCTGCCGCGGATCTCGCCGACGATGATGCGATCGGGCCGCATCCGAAGAGAGGTCCGAATCAGCTGCCGGATCGTGATCTCACCCTTGCCCTCCATATTCGCATTGCGCGCTTCAAGACGGACGAGATTATCCAGATGAAGCAGTCTCAGTTCCGCCGAATCCTCGATGGTGATGACCCGTTCATCCTTGGGGATGCAGCCGGACAGCGCATTCAGCAGCGTCGTCTTGCCGGTGCCCGTCCCTCCGCTGATGAAGATGTTATATCCGGCAGCCACGATCTGTGAGAGGAAGCCGGCCGCTTCCTGCGACAACATCCCCCTTGCTGCAAGTTCATCGAGATCCGGCGTCGACGCTGGAAACTTGCGAATGGTCAGCGTGGGTCCGCCCAGGCTGACCGGCGGCAGGACGATATTGACCCGCGATCCGTCGCGCAGCCGGGCGTCAACGATCGGCGAAGACGTATTGACGATGCGGTTCACCTCCGAAGCGATGAGCTGTATGCAGTCGTCGAGATCTTCAGGACGTGCAAACCGCACCTCTGACTTCTCGATCTTCCCATGACGTTCGATGAAAATCTCATCGAAGCGGTTCACCATCACCTCCGTGATCGTCTCGTCATCCAGCAGAGGCTGCAGGACATCATAGCCGCGCATCGCATGGAAGATCCGTTCGATGAGGCTGCGCTTATCCTCCAGGTTCAGGTAATGCTCCCGGGCATAGAGGAAAACCTCATCCTCGATCCACTGCCTCACCTGATCGTCCCCGATCTCCGCTATGCTGGCCGCCCGCTCCTGAACGCGGGAGCGAATATATGGAATCACCGCTGCTTCATCCATGAATCTCCGCACCTCCGCGTAACACGGCGGATTCCCGGATGAGGCGCTGCAGGACGCTGCTGTATCTTGCATCCGGCATCTTTGCTGGATCCTCCTGCTCCCTAAGTGAGGGCACATGTGGCAGCACAGCCTCCGCATATTCGGGCAGCGGATCGACACCGATGCCAGCAGGAGCGTGCACGTGATTTAGGAGACATCGGACGCTGCTTCTCTCCGCGAACACCTTAAGCGCAGGAAAACCTTGCAAATCCCGCTTGGACCAAGGCAGGATCATCCAGCATTCATCGTGGGCAAGACGTCCTTCGAGCAGATCATCGAGAAAATAGGCATCCAGATCGAGCACGATCGTCTCGAATCCCAAGCCGGCGAACAGCCGGCAAGCTTCGTTGAGATGGGCGGTCTCCACATCCCGAAGATCCCGGCGTACAGCGGGCGCCCGAAAACAATACACCCCCGACGCCGCATGCCTTCCGCAGTAGCGATGCCATGAACCTTCCAGTTCCTCAGGTCTGGTCGTTAATGCATACAGGAATCGTGAAAAATCATATTCCACATTCGCGGTTAAGGAAGGTTCCGGGTACAGATCCAGATGCATATAGAGCACCTTCTCCTGACGCAACGCCAGCATGCCTGCAAGCTGACAGGAAACGGTTGTCACGCCGCTGCCGCCATAGGGAGAGACGATGCCGATGACGGCGGCAGGCCGCGGCTGAGGCTTCTCTCCGCTGCGAGAGGTTACGCCTTCCAGATGCGCCGAATGGTTCGGCCTGCCAACCCTGTACAGATGCTGCAGCAGTTCGGACACCGGTTGATACCGGAATAGTCGGTTCGGTGAAGCGGGATCTTGGCGCTCTGTCAGAACGAACCAGCGGGCACGCTTATGTTCAGACTTATCGGATGGAGACTGATCGGTTTCGCGTTTATCGGTTGCCGGCATATCGGTAAGAAGAAGCTTGCCCAGCTTAGAATCATCGTTCTTCTCCTGAAGTTCCGCCGCTTCCTCATCGAGCAGGAAGACCGCTTCCGAATCAAATTCCTCGCTGAACACAAGAAGACTCTGCACATCGGAGAAGCGATGGATGAGCACCCGTTCCTGCCAAGGACTGTTCTGTATATACCTAATGAATCTCTCAGCATACTCCTGATCCCTCGTCAAAAATGCCAGTTCCAACACAACACAACGCCCCCTCCCCATCAAAAAAAGCACACGCCAACCGATGAACGTCGACGGTGCTTCCGTTTTCAAATATTCTATATGTTAGATGATCTTATATGATAGACAGCCGTATCTTGTTGGCAAACGTCTCATGTAACCAACTACGATCGTCTCCCCCGGCCCGGATGCAGCAGACGGATCCGCCTTGATCTGCGCTTCCATCTCTTCGGATACGGAATTCCCCAGCGTGCTGTGAGGCGTTTGTAAACGTCTTGAAGTTCATGATCGCAACTCTCGGTGATCTTCAGATCGATGCGCAGCGGAAACATCCCCCACGGCACCCGCCGCGCCTGACTATGCTGATAGGCAGTGATATAGATATTGGGACGGTGTTGCTGCATCTGCATGATCAGCTCTAAGGTCTTCTCTGTATCCCGGCGAACCCACTTGTGCTGCCGGGAATCAATCGCGCAGACGATATATTCCGCCCGCCGCAGCATCTCCTGAGCAAACTCATCCTGCCAATGGCAGCCGATCTCGATGATCAGCGTATCTGCTCGTATATACAGCAAGGAGCGGTACCATTGTTCCAGGGAGAAGCGCGGTGCTGAAGTTTCCGGTGACAACGGATACAGTTCAACGTCTCCCAGCATCCATTCCGCCGCCTTGTGACCCTGCGATTCTCTTCCGGACCGGTCCAATAGATAGGTATATGAGTCTGGAGCTGTCACCTCGCCGCCCATCATATGGACATATTCCGGGACATGGGAGTATTCAACAAGGGCACAGGAGATGCCGGCCGCTTGCAACGCACCAGCGATGCCTAAAGCGGTGCGCGTAGCACCTGCCCCTTGGTACAAGGATCCGACGATGACGCAAGCACCGCGTCTTGCAGCAAGCGGCAGATCCCCTCCATCTTCTGGTGCAAGCTGAGACATCGCCTCTTTCGGATCCGGCTCCTTCCCCCGTAATCCTTCAAGCGCCGCTTTCACCTCTGCTGCAGAAGCCGGCCGTTCTTCCGGAAGTTTATGCATGCAATGAGCCAACAGCACGCCGAGCTCATAGCTCTCTTCGGACAAATAGGAAAAGAGATCTTCGCCGTAAGTCAACGTTCTTCCGCCGGTTGCCATGTAGAATAACAGAGCGCCCAGCTGATACAGATCCGTGCGCACATCGCTCTGCCGTCCTTGCAGCTGTTCCGGAGCCAGGAACCCTGGACTTCCCAGCAGCATGGTATCTTGTACTTTGTGCTCTTGGTATATTCGAGAGATGCCGAAATCGATCAAGTGCGCATGCCCTTCATCATCCATGATGACATTATCCGGTTTCAGATCGCGGTGGATGATTGGTGCGGGCTGGCAATGCAGATAATCGAGCACATCGCAAAGCTCTACGCCGAACGTGATCACTTCACGAAGCCTTAATGGCCCTCGCTCGTCCACAAGCTGCTTGATCGTCCGGCCGGGTACCAGTTCCATGATCAGGTAGGATACCCCGCGTTCAGCGAACCGATAGTAATCCACGATTTTCGGCAGCCGTGGATGATCCAGCTTCAGCAGCATCTGGAGTTCATGCGTATGCTGCTTGACATCAGCGGATTCATAATGCACTTCCTTGACCGCCCATCGCTTGCCGGCAAGCCGCAAATCCTCAGCCGAATAGACCGCAGCCATCCCGCCTTGCCCGATGCATTCGATCACCCGGTAGCGATGCGCCAGCACATCGCCGGGTGCTAATCGGTTCCTCAGTCCCGCTCCCCCCTGTCGCAAAATCGATGAACAAAACAAAAAAGCACGCACAATCCCTAAATTGGATTGCGGTGCTTCCGCTTATGGGTAATAATAACATTCCACATCCAGGAAATCAAGTCTTAATTTTAGTAAATTTCAACATGCATTCATCCGTTCCTGATATAAATCTTGCAGAAATCTGATTAGATCATGCGCCCCTCTTTCATGAAGAAGCTGTAGATAGAGTTCCTCCTTGATCAGTCGATCCGTTTTTTGCCAATCTTATCATATGATACTTCAACGGACTAGCTTGTTCCATCATCATGTATTTTCATCACGATTCTTCTGCGTTATTAGGTGTCAATTACCATTTACTACATGATAAGAGACGTTATATAATAATCCAGTAAAACAAAAAGCTAATAAATGGGAGAGGGCGGAAACCATATGGCATCTTATGATCATGCGAACTTTACCAGACAGAACGAGATCCTGAAGAAACGGATCTCCTCGATGCTCCTGAAGGAATATACCAAGGGGCTCGACAGCAACGAAATCTACATCAAACGCGCGGCGATTAAACAGCTTTACACCATGCTGAACCATCAGTCCCATCGATGAGCAAAGGCTGTCCCTGCTGCGGCAGAACCATGGGTTACTGCCACAGCAGAGACAGCCTTTGTTTAGGATGAATCATCAATTATACCTTCAGCCACGGACGCCCGCGATCCCAATCCACGGTAACGTTCATATCATATACCTCGGATAGATAAGACGATGTCAGTATCTCTTCCTTGGGACCGGCGGCAAGGATGCGTCCGCCTCGAATCAATGCCGCGTGGGTAAAGACGGGGATGATCTCTTCGCTGTGGTGCGTCACATATACCATCTGGAAATCACGGTCCTGTAGCTGCTGAATATCCGCCAGGAATTTCTCCCGTTCATAGAGATCGAGTCCGGCACAGGGCTCGTCCATCAGCAGGATCCGCGGCTCCTGCATCATAGAACGGGCAAGCAGCACTTTCTTCCGCTCCCCTTGCGACAATGTCCCCAACGGCTGATCCTTCAGATAGCTGATCTGCAGCCGTTCCATCCATTCCATCGCCTGCTCGATCGTGTCGCTTGGCAGCTTCTGATAGACCCGCAAGAAGCCGTGTTTGCCCGACGCCACGATCTCCCAGACAGGATCACGAAGGGAGAATTTCTCGATCAGGGATTGGCTCATATAGCCGATCGAGCGGCGAATCTCCCGTACATCCACTTGTCCGTACACATGGCCGAGTACGGTAATCTTCCCGCTCGTCGGGAATAGATAGCCGTTCATCATCTCGAGCATCGTGGACTTGCCCGAACCATTCCGCCCGAGGATCACCCAGTGTTCCCCCGGCTTCATATGAAGGGTTACATCATCGAGGATCACTCGCTCCTCGCGGATCAATCGAATGTTCTCTAAGCTGATCAAACCTAACTGCCTCCTGTAGATACCCGCTTCAGCACCTCTGCCGGCATCGGGTGTTCATAAACCACAACATGATCCGGCTTATGTGCCTGCAGAAGTCGATACATACTCATTCTACCCGATGCACTGGACGAATGTAAATAAATCTCGTTTGCATAGTATCCGTTTTCAACCATTTGCACGACAAGATCATATCCCGTCGGTTGACCGAAACCCAGATCATGATCGAGCGACAGGATATTGACATCGTAATTTTTTAGCAGCTCGATGCATTCCTCAACATTACGCGCGAGTACAAATCCTTGCGGGCAGGGGCGAAAATCATCCAGATACACATTAATCATGCAAATCTTTCTCCTTTATTCCGTATTCTGACCCCTTTTTCTTTATCATCTAATCATACTCAGATATTGGTAAATTTGTTTCGTGTGGTCATCCATATTTTGTGCCGGCGTTTCTAAAATGTGCGGAATTTGTTGAAATTTCCGATCGGACAGAAGTGATGCAAATCCTTCCCAGCCGATTCTCCCTTTGCCAAGGGGGGCATGGCGGTCTTTGAGCATGCCGCTTGCATACACCGAATCATTCAGATGAATCGCATGAACATGTTCCCAGTAGCCGAGTTCTTCCCCGCGGCTGAGAAGCTCGGCGCTGTTCGCACCATTCCAGATGCCGCTCGCAAAGGCATGGCAGGTGTCAAAGCAGAACCCGATGCGCTCCGGTGCAGCGCATAACTTGCGAATCTGTGTCAACTCCTCCAGGGTCGTCCCCATGCGCCGGCTGTCCCCCGCTTGGTTCTCAAGGAGGATGAGCGCTTCACCGGACCAAGAAGCAAGGACCTCGTTCAGATTGCGGATGATGAGCTGATAGCCGCGAAGCGGGTCCACGCCCTTGTACTTGCCAAAATGGACAACCAGTCCATAGGCGCCGCATGCATCACAGATCTCCAGATCATTTAGGATCGAGCGAATCGTAAGCTGTCTCACCTCTTCATCTTCTGCAGCTAAGTTCGTCGGATAGGGGGAGTGGATGATGCTGCGGATATCGTACTCACGGATGAACTGACGGCAGGCTTCCGCATCCTTAGCCGAATAGGCTTTGACTGTGAGGGAACGCGGGTTTTTGGCGAAGAATTGATAGGCTTTCAGACCAAGCCTTACCGCCGTCTTCGCAGCAGCCAGATAACCATGCCGAATGCTGAGATGGATTCCGATATACACCGCGCTCACCTTTGACAGTTCCTACAATAATACGTTTTTCGTGAGCGTAAGGTTGCAAGATTGATGGGCTGACCGCAGCGCGGGCAGGGCTCGCCTTCCCGATCATAGACACGGCTTTGCTCAACCAGTGCAGGCTTTAGCAGCGTGCGTTTGGCGCGGAATTGTTCGACGGGAATATTAATCGAGCGTTCCCGCTGGATCTCGACGGAAGCGATCGGGCGATACACAATTAGAGGCAGCAGTAAGCGGCGGTAAGTTTCCATCTCCGGCAGTTCGGGCATGGTCTCCCTCCTTATCTTGTCTGAAGTTAGAGCGTGAAGTTAGAGCGTATAACAAAGTCCATCCTACATTATGTCCAGTTCCTGCAACTTCCAACGGATATGGGGATCTATGTCATCTCTTGGAAGAGGATGTGAGCAGGATCGCGGCATAAGTTCCGGAGAGATGGGCAATTTAGAGGTGGGTGATCCATCATTGAATTCACAAGGAGGCGATCCCATGACAAAACCTGACGATCGAAGTGACAATGTGGAGAAACTGCAGGAGATGACGCAAAATACGCTGAAACGTTTCCACGAGGCAGAGGAATACCTGGAACTGCATGCCGATGAGATGAACCCGGAACAAGTCGAGCAGATGCAAGCCAAGAATGAGCGGCGGCTCGAAAGCGTTCGCGGATTCCGAGAAGAGATCAAAGATGAGGTAAGCGACCACTAAAAGGCCAAATAAACTCCCGCTGGACGTGCAGCGGGAGTCCTTATTGCTATAGATCGTTCGCCTCTATATATTACTTTCGAGGAATCGGGTGCTGATAACCATCATAAGCAGCATATACAGGCTTATGATAACGGGAAGCTTCCTGGATCAGCCATGCCAGATCTTCTCTGTTGTAACGGGAGCTGAAATGCGTCAGGATCAGTTCTCCCGCCCCCGCTTGCGCTGCGATCTCCGCAGCTTGCCGTGTCGTCGTGTGATAATATCGCCGGGCAAGCTCTGCCTCAGCCTCTGCAAAGGTGGCTTCATGAACCAATACATCCACAGTTTGCGCCAGCTGCAAGGCATTCGGCGCGGGACGGGTATCACCGAGGATCGCCAGCTTGCGGCCGGGGATATCCGGTCCTACATACCGCTTGGGATCCAATAGACGGCCTTCATACGCGATCGGTTCCTTGCTAAGCTTGATCTGTTGGTAGATCGGTCCCGGCAGAATACCATCCGCGATGAGGCGGTCCCGATCCAATCTTCCCGGCAGATCGTGTTCGACGATGCGATAACCGTAGCTGTCGATGCGGTGTTCCAATCTGGCGCAGCTGATCGTAAACTGCTCGTCCTCGAAGATGACACCTTCTTGCAGCTCCTCAATGCGCAATTCGTAATCCAGATGCGAGCCGCTGACCTGCAGAGAGGTCTCGATGAATCTTGCCAGCCCCGCAGGACCGAAGATCGTAAGCGGCGTTGTGCCTCCGTGATACGAGCGGCTGGACAAGAGCCCCGGTAAACCGTAGATGTGATCCCCGTGCAGATGAGTGATGAAGATATATTCCAAACGGCTCAGCTTCAGCGGAGAACGCATGATCTGGTGCTGCGTCGCCTCGCCGCAGTCGAACAGCCAGAACGTTCCCCGCTCTTCGTTCAGGGCCAGGGCCACGGCCGTTACATTCCGCTCAGGTGAAGGGATTCCCGCCCCCGTTCCAAGGAAGATAAGTTCCATTGTTGCGCCTCCTGCCTTTACCATTCGAGCAGTTATGCCCAGGATTTATCGTTCGATTTTGTCTACATTAAAATAGCGTGCCTCTGGATGTGCGAAGACCATCGCCGAGACCGATGCCTCCGGATCCATCATGAAACCTTCGGTCAGATGAACGCCGATATCCTCAGGTTTCATGAGCGCGAATAATTGGGCTTGATCCTCTAGATTCGGACAAGCTGGATACCCGAAGGATACGCGAATCCCCCGGTACCGCGCTGCGAAGCGCTGCTGCATCGTCATATCGACGGGATCCGGGATTCCCCATACATCGCGCATGATATGGTGGAGGCGCTCGGCAAAGGCTTCCGCCGTTTCCAAGGCGATGGACTGCAGAGCATGGGATTTGAGATAATCCCCCTGCTCCTTCCACTGTTCAGCCAGTTCCATGATGCCGTGACCGCAGGTAACGACGAGGAAACCGACGTAATCCATCTCGCCGCTTTCCCGCGATCTGATGAAATCGGCCAGGCAGAGATAGGGCTCCACTTGCTGACGCGGGAAGGTAAAGGTCTGCAGTACCTTGCTGTGATCCGCCGGATCATAGATGTAGATGGTGTTGCCCTCCGATTGGGCCGGGAAAAACTGATACATTCCCTGCGGTTTTAGGACGCCCAGCCGGGTCGCTTCTTCATAGATCCCATCTACGAGCTGCTTCAACTGCAGAGCTTTCTCGTCCCCTTCCTCGAGGAGCCGCGACACCTTGCCCTTCAAACCGAGGTGATGTCCGAGAAGCATCTGCATATTCACATAAGGACGCAGATACTCCACTGGATAGTCGCGCAGGATATGGCGCTCCAGATCCGGCGGTACCATCACTTCGACATCCTGGCTGACATTCGATCGGACAGGTGCGGCGGATTTTGCTGCGGCTGCCGCGCGGCCGGAACCTTGGACATCCGATTCCTTCACCTTGCGCAGCTCGTCCACCAGTTGCTGACGCTCCTCCGGATTCATCAAGCGATTCGCCAGTTCCAGTCCGTTCATCGCATCCTTCGCATACAGCACCAAACCGTCGTATTCCGGTGCGATGCGGGTGTTCGTAAATTTGCGGGTCAGGGCAGCTCCGCCGACGAGAATCGGGATATCGATGCCCGCCTGTTTGAGATCCTGGGCAGTCAGCACCATCTGCTGCGCAGACTTCACCAGCAGGCCGGAGAGCCCGATCATATCGGGTTTCTCCTTGTGATACGCTTCAATGAGCTGTTCCGGCGGGACTTTGATCCCGAGATTCACGACTTCATAGCCGTTATTAGAGAGGATAATCTCCACGAGATTCTTCCCGATATCATGGACATCGCCCTTGACCGTTGCGAGCAGCATCTTTCCCTTGGTCGCCGTCTCCGTCTTCTCCATGTACGGTTCCAAGAAGGCAACGGATGCCTTCATCACTTCTGCCGATTGGAGAACTTCTGCAACGATCAGCTCATTGTTGTTAAACAGCCGGCCCACTTCATCCATGCCCGCCATCAGCGGCCCATTGATGATATCGAGGGGAGCATAGTGTTTCAACGCTTCCGTCAGATCTTCGATCAGACCGTCTTTGCTGCCCTCTACAACATAGGAAGCCAGTCTCTCTTCCAAGGTCATATTCGCCTTGTCATTCTCTCTTACCTTCGCCTTGCGCTCTCTGAAGTATGCAACAAATGCCCCAAGCGTCTCATCATTGGTGTTGAAGATGAGGGCTTCCGCAAGCTTCCGCTCCTGCTCAGGAATCGAAGCATAGCGCTCCAGCTTCTCCGTATTGACGATCGCATAATCGAGCCCGGCCTTCGTGCAGTGATAGAGGAAGACGGCATTCAGCACTTCTCTGCCCGCCTCAGGAAGCCCGAAGGAGACATTGCTGATCCCGAGGATCGTATGGCATTCGGGCATCGCTTCCTTGATCATGCGGATGCCTTCGATCGTCTCCTCGGCCGCGCCGATATACTGCTCGTCCCCCGTTCCTACCGGGAACACCAGCGGATCGAAGATGATGTCCTGCGGTTTGATGCCGTATCGGTTCACCAGCAGATCATAGGAACGCTTCGCGATCCGCAGTTTATCATGGCGCGTCACCGCCATGCCTTGCTCGTCGATCGTGCCGACGACAACGGCAGCGCCGTAGCGATGGATGAGCGGAACGACCCGCTGGAATTTCTCCTCCCCGTCTTCCAGGTTAATCGAGTTGATGATCGCTTTGCCCTGCGAGTACTTCAGACCAAGTTCAATAACCTCTGGATCCGTCGTATCGATGACGAGGGGAACCTTCACCTTCTTCGTCACATACTGCAGGAACTTCTCCATATCGGCTTTCTCATCGCGCTCGGAATCCTGCAGACAGATATCGATGACATGAGCGCCGCCCTTGACCTGCGCTCTGGCGATCTCCGAGGCTTCGTCGAACTTTCCTTCAGCGATCAGCCGTTTGAATTTCCGCGATCCCAGCACATTCGTGCGCTCGCCGACCAAGAGCGGCTTGTTCTCCGGCTCCACATAGATGGCCTCGATGCCGGAGACGGCCGGCGGATGCTGGCCGAAGGTTCTGCGCGGCTCGTACTGCTTCATCGTCTCTGCCAGCACGCGGATATGCTCCGGCGTCGTGCCGCAGCAGCCGCCGGCGATATTGAGCCAGCCCTGCTCTGCAAAGCCCGCCATCTTCGCTGCCAGGGATTCCGGAGACTCATGGTAATGCCCGTTCTCATCCGGCAATCCGGCATTCGGATAGCAGCTGATCGCCGTGCCGGCGATGGTGGACAGCGTACGGATATGGTCGCGCATGAACTCTGGACCCGTTGCGCAGTTCAAACCGATGGAGATCGGTTCGAGATGCTCTAACGAGATATAGAAAGATTCGATATTCTGACCAGCCAACGTCGTGCCCATCGGCTCGATCGTTCCCGAGATCATGATCGGCAGCGTCTTGCCTGACTCTGCGAAGGCTTGTCTTATGCCGATGCTCGCCGCCTTCACATTCAGCGTATCCTGGCACGTCTCGAGCAAGATGAGATCTACCCCGCCTTCGATCAATGCCAGCGTCTGCTCATAGTATGAATCGACCAGCTGATCGAAGGTCACGCCGCCTGTAACCGAGAGCGTCTTCGTCGTCGGACCGACGGCGCCTGCGACGTATCTCGGCCATTCCTCTGTGGAATATTTGTTCGCTGCCTCCACAGCCAAGCGCGCCGCAGCCAGATTCAGCTCACGCGCCCGGTCGGCGATCTCATACTCCGCCAGGACGATGGATGTCGCGCCGAAGGTGTTGGTCTCGATGATATCCGCACCGGCCTCGAGATAAGCCTCGTGAATCATGCGGATGACATCGGGCCGCGTCACATTCAGCAGCTCATTGCAACCGTCGTATGCTTCACCGCCGAAATCTTCAGCGGATAGATTCTGCTGTTGGATCATCGTTCCCATCGCGCCGTCGAGGATCAATATTTTTCTCTTTAACTGTTCTCGAATATCTGGTTTGATCATGTGATCATCTCCCCTTCTCCTACCCACGGGTTTATTAACATAAAATGATGCATCTCATCAGTTCCGTACCGAACATGGAACAAGCATCATTCATCACACATTGTCATAGGAACGCACCAGTCAAATCCATCCCAATCGATCATCTTGTAGCCTATAGTTTAACAGATGTAGATTCTTGTGAGAAGTAGATCACGTAGAACGATAGGTCAATTATACCATTAATCTATTATTAATCATATCGATAAAGGTGGATTTATGGTGGCAAAGCCCTGAATTTGCAGGTTTCACCAAACTTTCGCCATGCCGGATAGACAGAAGACCCCCAATGCAGTGCATACATTGGAGGTCTTCTAGAGGTCTATGTGCCTCATCCGGCCTTGTCGATCTCATCGATCACGCGCTGTAAGTCACGCAAGGTAGTGATCTCATACCGCGGCTGAATCTCCCCGTCCGCGCTCATACCGCGGCGATTGATCCATACTGAAGCGATCCCTGTCCGATTCGCTCCCAGGATGTCCGTCGTCAGTTTGTCCCCGACCATCACGGCTTCCTGAGGTTCAACTCCAAGCAAGCGAAGCGCTTCTTGGAATAGCCGCTCATCCGGCTTGCCGTATCCGTAGTTGCCGCTGATCATGATATGGTCGAAGTACGGCGGAAGCTCAGGCACACCGTTCAGCTTCTCCTGCTGCAGATCCGGTGAACCATTCGTAAGCAGGAGCAGTTTATAGCGCTGCTTGAGCTGATCCAGCACTTCGAAGGTTTCTTCATAGACATAGGAGCGTTTGCGCCGTTCTTCCGGGAACCGTTCCCCTAGCTTCTTCCCTAAGTCCGGATCATCGACGCCCAGAGCGCGGAGCCCCTTCGTCCATGCATCGGCGCGGTACTGCGGAACGATGCGCTGCAGCCGGCGGAAATGCTCATCCTCGCCTGCCTCAAACTTCCCCCACAATCCTTCGAATGGGTTGATCCCGATGTTCACCGTGAACGGATAGGTCTCATAGGATTCGTACAATGCTCGTGCTTCCCTGCGCACAACCTCCTCAAGCCTCGCAGGATCCACGCCTGCCTCCTGGGCAGCAACCTGGCATGTCGCTTGAAATGCTTCGTCGACGCTGCGCTCATCCCAAAGCAGCGTATCATCCAGGTCGAACAATACAGCTTTCACCGTCATGGTTCTCCAGCTCCCTCCACCTTAACGAAATCCCCGGCGCGATCGCGATGATGCCTGCCGTTATTTCGTCAGATTGATATATTTGATCTGATTCTTGAGGGCAAACTCCCTCAGACGATCAGCCATCGCCGGTATATCGAAGAGATTGATCACCTTGCTGAACACCCAGAGCTTGTCGGATGAACGTTGTTTGATCACGATATTGTGCTTCTCAACTTGGATGAACTCGATGTCCTTCGCATTCAGCACTCGTTCTCGTCCCCATTTGCGTGTGGCAAGATCCGTCTTGCTGACCTTCAAGTAAGGCTTGCGGAAAGCGAAGAACCAGATCCCTAACAACAAATACGCGATAAAAGTAATCCAATACATCGTTTCAGATGACTGCAC
Organism: Insulibacter thermoxylanivorax; assembly: GCF_015472005.1. Taxonomy (NCBI): domain Bacteria; kingdom Bacillati; phylum Bacillota; class Bacilli; order Caryophanales; family Paenibacillaceae; genus Insulibacter; species Insulibacter thermoxylanivorax. The sequence continues at coordinate 56,840 of NZ_BMAQ01000014.1, forward strand.
GCCGTAGTACAAGATGCCGTATAACAGCCCTACGCCGATAAATAATACCGGCAGCAAAATGCTCCGTCCCGTATAGAGATCATAATTCACTTTGCTGTTCACCGTTGTACGCCCGGCACGTTTGCGATATTCATTTACTTTCTGCTGGTTGCGATAGACCATGCGTTCCCATTTGCGCGATGACATCCTTATGCCCCCTGATCGTAGAATTCCATATTCTCTATTATAAAAGATCAAACCTCTAAAATAAAATCATAGGACAATAGGAAGATTATATAAGCGTCCAAGCGCCGTCTTCAAAGATAGAAAGTTTCACGTTACGTGATTGATCCAGATGAAACGGTTTAATCCAGAACCGTGAGTCTGTTCGATCTTTAACCGGTTCAAACCATGGATCATAGATCCCTGTGATCCAATAGGAAGCGTATGATCCGTTAATGCTTGAGCTGATCATCCGAATCCACGAAACGAATGTTCTCCAGATGCCCGCGCAGCGAAGCGCGGATCCCTTCAAGATACAGCTTGCGAAGCTTCTTCTGTTCGACAAGCTCCTCAGTGGTCAGTCCAACGGTCTTCTGTTTCTTGAATAGTTCATTAATGCGTCTAATCTGCTCGTCTGTGATCATCGTCTTGGCTCCCTCCTGTGTACATATCAATACTTTGACATCCGCCATGGGGAAAGTCAAGAGAACCCGCACAGCAGGCATTAGCCATAGAAAAACCGCCTTGCTGAGAGGCGGTTGTGTCGCGATTATTCGTTAGTTGATCATGATCCCAGAGGATGGCTCCTCTTACTCCTCGATGCTTCAAAAAAAGCAATGCTGAACGTTCGCGCTGGCTGATCCAGTTCAAAGATGGCATATGATCGATTCGAGATCCTCCATCCCGCTGCCCCCAGCGGTTATGGCAGCCTCAGCAGCATCCCCTCATACAGTATGCTGCCCGTTAAGCCGTTCATGTCCTTCAATCGTCCGATGTAATCATGGATATGGACGTGCTTAGGTTTATGTTCTCTGGCAATCTTCCATAAAGTATCACCGGCTTGCACTTTCACCGTGGCCCCCTGTTCAAATCCGCTGTCCCCTGGGTTTCCCTCATCGCCGCCGTATGGCTGAATCTGATCGACCCTCGCTTCAGCATAAGGATTCGCAGCCGATGAAGCGAATACGGAACTATTGCCTATAAGCATGCCGATCAATATGCCTAAGAACAAAACGGTCAAGATAACGGCTGTCATCTTGCGGTTCATAAAAAATAAAGCATAATGCCTGTGACGGCCGCGCTGGCCTCGTTTCGTCTTCGATCTATGATGGTGGTCATGTTCCGTTCCCATATATCCCAAAACAGTCACTGCAACCATAGATACATCCTCCAAACATTTGTTCTGGTTATATCATAATACGAACAAACGTTTGTGTCAATAAGAAATATGAAAAAGTTAGAAAGACCGTGATGAATATAAATAAGTAAAAACTCGAACTTATGTTTGTACGAACTGCGGTTCTGTGTTATTATTTACCTAGGAGAATCCAGTAAACGGAGTGATTACAATATGACCAAGCTATCGAGCAGACAGCAAGCAATCCTTGATTTTATTAAACACGAAGTACGCACCAAGGGTTACCCTCCCTCCGTCAGAGAGATCGGTGAAGCGGTTGGCTTGGCCTCCAGTTCTACGGTTCATGGTCATCTCGACCGCCTGGAGAAGAAAGGCCTCATCCGCCGGGATGCTACGAAACCCCGCGCGATTGAGATCACGGACGGTTCTCTGGACAGCAATGTCTTCCCTGAATCCGTTGCACGCGTACCGCTCATCGGCAAGGTAACTGCTGGCGTTCCAATATTAGCTACCGAGAATATCGAGGATTACTATCCACTGCCTGCTCATATGGTCGGCGACCATACGGTATTCATGTTAGCCGTCGTCGGCGACAGCATGATCGAGGCAGGCATCCATGACGGAGACTATGTCATCGTCCGCCAGCAATCAACGGCGAACAACGGCGATATCGTAGTGGCGATGACCGAGGATGATGAAGCGACGGTGAAGCGGTTCTACAAGGAAAGCGACCATATTCGCTTACAGCCGGAGAACTCAGCCATGGAACCGATTCGCTTGCGCAATGTGAAGATTCTCGGCAAGGTCATCGGACTTTATAGGGAGATCTATTAATCACAAGCAGATCGGCAGTGCAATAGCGCTGCCGATTGTTCATGTGATGGGCAATGCCCCAAGGACAAAAACCTTCGATCGAGTTCTTCTCCTTCACTTCTCGGTCTATATTGATTAGGACAATAACCGCAAAAAGCTGGCTGTGCATGGATCATTATTAAGAAAACTCGTATAAAACTATCCGGACTTGCCGAGGCTTAAAACGCGCCGAACCAGAGCATCTCCATCGATCATGCCGAAAGCGGAAATAAAGCGAGGATCTGATCCATATGGAAGGTGCGATATCCCCGTTTCTCCTGATCATAGGCGAGCACGAGGCTGCCCTTCACGCGGTGAACGGTGACGATCCGCTTACTGCATCTGTGCATCCGATCCATATAGATGAGCTCCACACTTCTGCCGATATAGCGATCCATCCTCATCATGTCCCCCTCCTGGGCTTATGGACTGAGCGAGATTCAGCGGTCATCGTGTGATCCAACATTCATGCGAACATACATTCTGTCTCTTATCTATATTATATACTCGAATATACGTTCGCATTCAATGGGAATGATCAAATTTTTCTCGTGTTCCATCATGCACAGCAAAAAAAGACTGCCAATCGTGGGAATCGGCAGTCTAAAGATAAGGGCTTGTCCGTTTTATCTTAATATGTCCTTAATATAAAGTCATGTATTGGTCGCGTTCCCATTGATGAACATGGGTACGGTACATATCGTATTCGATCTCTTTGAGTTCGAGGAAATTCGTCAAGGCATGTTCGCCGAGGGCGTCACACATCACTTCATCGCGCACGAGTTCATCGATCGCTTCCCGCAGCGACTTCGGCAGGCTGGGGATGCCGTTCTGGATGCGCTCTTCCTCGGACATGATATAGATATTGCGATCCACCGGCTCCGGCAGTTCCATCTTCTTCTCGATACCATCCAAACCGGCGCGCAGCATAACCGCGAGAGCTAGATAAGGATTGGCCGATGGATCGGGACTGCGCACCTCGATGCGCGTGCTTAAGCCGCGGGAGGCAGGGATGCGGATCATCGGGCTGCGGTTGCTTGCCGACCAAGCCACATAGCAGGGCGCTTCATAACCGGGTACGAGGCGTTTGTAGGAATTGACCGTCGGGTTCGTCACCGCGGTGAAGGCCCGCGCATGGTACAAGATGCCCGCCATGTATTGACGCGCGGTCTCGCTTAGACCCAGTTCATCATCCGGATCGTAGAAAGCATTGGTATCGCCCTTGAACAGCGAGAGATGGCAGTGCATCCCGGAGCCGTTCATCCCGAACAGCGGCTTCGGCATGAATGTGGCATGCAAGCCGTGCTGTCTGGCGATGGTCTTCACGACGAGTTTGAAGGTCTGGATCTGATCCGCGGCCGTTACGGCGTCCGCATATTTGAAGTCGATCTCGTGCTGTCCCGGGGATACTTCATGATGGGAGGCCTCGATCTCGAAGCCCATCTCCATAAGCGTCAACACGATCTCACGCCGGCAGTTCTCCCCGAGGTCCGTAGGCGCAAGATCGAAATATCCGCCGTGATCATTCAGCTCCAGAGTCGGGGCCCCGCGCTCATCGGTCTTAAACAGGAAAAACTCCGGTTCCGGACCGACATTCATCGCGGTGAACCCCATCTCTTCGGCGATCTTCAGGTTCCGCTTCAAGATGTTGCGCGGATCCCCAGGGAAAGGCTGTCCATCCGGCAGATAGACGTCGCAGATCAGACGCGCGACGCGGTCCGTTGTCACCCAGGGGAAGATAACCCAGGTGTTGAGATCCGGATAGAGATACATATCCGACTCCTCGATCCTTACATATCCTTCGATGGAGGAACCGTCGAACATCATCTTGTTGTCCAAGGCTTTCTCCAGCTGGTTAACCGGGATCTCAACGTTCTTAATCGTTCCCAGCAGATCTGTAAACTGCAGCCGGATGAATTTTACGTTATTATCTCTTGCTTGTTTGAGGATGTCTTCCTTTGTATACCCCACATGAACAACTCCTTCATCATTGTCGAACGCGTGTTATGTTTTGAAAAACCTTGCAAGCTCTCCTTGCAATAAGGTTGTCCTATTGTATCGATTGCCCGTTAGCATCTGGTGCTTCATCAACCGGCGGAACTGCTTGGAATCTGCAAATTTCCGCCGTTGTTCTTCGCTCTGCGGTGTGATGACTGTCGCTTCTTCTGAGTCCGAATTGACCGGCTTCAGCATCTGTTTAATCCCCGCGATATTGACGCCCTTCTCGATGAGGCTCTTGATCTCCAGCAATCGCTCTACATCGTTAAAGGAGAACAGACGCTGGTTGCCTTTGGTGCGTGCAGGTCTAACCAGTCCATGCTGTTCATAGTAACGAATCTGCCGCGCAGACAGGTCCGTCAGTTTCATCACCGTACTGATCGGAAACAAGGCCATGTTGCGACGGAGTTCATCACTCATGGGACCACACCACCTAATTTAGTTATTGAAGTTACCCATCATTGTATCATGTTCAGATAAGGTGTCAATCGATGTGAGGTTTGTGAACACACACTGTTACTGCTTGCCTGGGCAACCCAGATATGAGCGGATCGTGATCCAGGTCGTCCTCAGATCTTGGCCGGATCGATTCGCCCGCTCTGGACCAGATGATCAAGCGCTGTTAGTACTCCCAGCTTCGCATGGGCATAGGTTAGTCCACCCTGTACATATGCAATATAAGGTTCACGAATCGGCGCATCCGCCGAAAGCTCCAAACTTCCCCCTTGGATAAAAGTGCCCGCAGCCATAATGACTTGATGTTCATATCCAGGCATATCCGACGGAACCGGCACGACGTGGGAATCGATGGCCGAAGCCCGCTGGATCCCTTGAACAAAAGCGATCAATTCCTCCGCATCATGGAAGCGAATCGCCTGAATGATGTCCGTCCGCGGTTCATCCACCGTCGGCGAGGTCACATAGCTTAGTTCTTGGAAGACCGCTGAAGTCAGGATGCTTCCCTTCAGAGCTTGTCCAACGGTATGAGGAGCCATGAACAGCCCTTGATACATCAGCGCCGTGGCCCCAAGCATCGCACCTACTTCACCGCCGAGACCCGGCACCGTCAGACGATAAGCCGCAAGATCCACATAGCGTTTCTTGCCGACGATATAGCCGCCGGTATGCGCCAGGCCGCCGCCGGGGTTTTTGATCAGGGAGCCTGCCATCAGGTCAACGCCGACTTCCGTCGGTTCATAGATCTCCGCAAATTCGCCGTAACAGTTATCAACGAAGATGATGAGATCCTGGCGAATCGCGCGGATCTGATTCACCATCTCCGCAATATCGGCGATGCTGAAAGAACGCCGCCAAGAATATCCGCGGGAACGCTGTATGCCGATCACCTTCGTCTGCGGGGTGACTGCCTGCCGCACAGCGTCCCAATCAACGGAACCATCCTCGCGCAGCGCCACTTCGCTGTAGGAGATCCCAAGATCCCGCATGGAGCCGGTTCCGTCCCCCTCTTGGCCGATCACTTTGTGAAGCGTGTCATAAGGCGTGCCTGTGATGTACAGAAGGTGATCTCCCGGCCGCAGCACCCCGAAGAGCGCTGTGCCGATCGCATGGGTGCCCGATGCGAAGTGCGGCCTTACCAGCGCAGCTTCTGCACCGAATACATCCGCATAGATCTGATCCAGCACCTCTCTGCCTAGATCATTGTATCCATAACCTGTGGAGGAATTCAGATGGAAGTCGCTGACCCGCTGTGCTTGGAAAGCTTCGATCACCTTCGCTTGATTGTACTCCGCAGTGCGTTCCACCCCTTCAAAATAAGGCTTGGCTAAATTCTCTGCTCTTTCGATTAGATCTTTGTATCGTTCGAACAATTCGCGCATTCGTGCTGTCAATGTGTCTACTCTCCTCGTCCCTGATAATAATCAATCGATAACGCAAGCATATAAGTGCGGACTCTAACCAGCCTATGGCAGAGCCCATTCACCAACATAGCATAAAGTCATGACAAAAACATCCGCCGCGGCTATTCCACACGATAATCCTCGAGCTCGCGGGCAACTTGCGCGAGAATCGAGGACCTCGCGCTTACCCGGAGCAGGATCGATTCCGCCTCCGCCTCCTCTTCTTCCTGACGAACGACCCCGCCTATGCGATAGATCTTTGCGATGAGATCACCGCGGATGATCGGAATGCGGTACAGGTGCTCCTCTTCCTCTAACCTGTCTTGCAGATATTGGACAACGCGTTCAAGATCCTCATCGCTGTAGGCAGAGATCCTCATCCAGGGATCCTTCGCGATCAGCGTATCCTGCTCTTCCGGCGTGAGCAGGTCGATCTTATTGAATATGACGATCCTGTCCTTGCCTTGTGCTCCGAGTTCCGCAAGCACCTCTTCGACAACGGCCATCTGCTGATCCCGCATCGGCGATGAACTGTCAACGACATGCAGGATGATGTCCGCTTCATTGACCTCCTCCAGCGTAGCGCGGAAGGCGGCAACCAGGTCGTGAGGCAGGTTCTGGATGAAGCCGACGGTATCGGTCAGCACCAGGTCCAATCCATTCGGCAGCGTCAATCGCCGCGACGTTGGGTCGAGGGTTGCGAACAGATTATCCTCCGCTAACACATCCGCCTTCGTCAAGCGGTTGAGCAGCGTCGATTTGCCCGCATTGGTGTAGCCGACAAGCGCGAGCTGTGTGACTCCGGAACGACGTCGCTTTGTGCGGTGCAGCTGTCGGTGGCGCTTCACCTCTTCGATCTGCTCTTTGAGGTCGCGGATCCGCCGCTGGATATGTCGGCGGTCCGTCTCAAGCTGCGTCTCCCCGGGACCGCGGGTACCGATGCCCCCGCCGAGGCGGGAGAGATTCTTGTAATGCCCCGCGAGTCTCGGCAGCAGGTACTGCAGCTGCGCCAGTTCCACTTGCAGCTTTCCCTCTCTTGTCTTCGCCCGTTGAGCGAAGATATCGAGGATGAGCTGCGTGCGGTCGATGATCTTCGCATCGATCGCCGACTCCAAGTTGCGCACCTGAGCGCCGGATAATTCCTGGTTGAAGATGATGACGTTGGCCTCATGCATCTCCTTCAGCATGCGGATCTCTTCAACCTTGCCTTTGCCGATATACCAAGCGGCGTCGATGCTGTCCCGATATTGGACGACCGTTTCTACCGTTTCTACGCCCGCCGTCTCCGCTAAGCTCCGCAGTTCTTCGAGGGAATGTTGTACGGCTTCTTCAGGCTGCTCTTTCGCCTTCATCTCGACAGTGACAAGAATCGCTCTTTCTTGTACGGTTGATTGGGTTTCGATGGGAGATCTTCTCATATCGCTTAGCTCCTATGTAACATGTTGGGTGGTTCTAATCATAGATCCCGATTACAGGTAGATCTGATGGCGACCGCTGGGGTCGATCTTAAGATCCTCTGGACAGATCTGCATCAATTCCTGTTTGGTTATAGACCCGGACGGATGCTGCTTAAGCAGCCTCACCGCTTGTTGGCGGATACAGCGTTCGATCGTATTGCGCACAAACCGGGCATTGCTGAAGCCGCGCAGGAACTTCGCCCTTTCCTCTTGCAGATAGTGTTTGAACCGCATGAAGGTTTGCGGCAGGAAGACATATTCCCGCTCCTTCAGCATCTTCTCTGCGATCATCAGCAGCTGATCCAGTGTATAGTCAGGAAAATCAATCTGAATCGGAAACCGCGAAGGAAGTCCGGGGTTCATCGCCATAAATTCATCCATCTCATCAGGATATCCCGCTAAGATCAAGACAAACTGATCCTTATAATCCTCCTGAGCCTTGACCAAGGTATCGATGGCTTCCTTGCCAAAATCCTTCTCTCCGCCCCGCGTCAGGCTGTAGGCTTCATCGATGAACAGCACGCCGCCGAGGGAGCGTTTGATAAGTTCCCGGGTCTTAATCGCCGTATGACCGATATATTCGCCGACCAGATCCGCCCGCTCCGCCTCGATAAAATGTCCCTTGCTCAGTACGCCCATCGTGCGAAAGAGCTTCGCGATCAGCCTGGCGACGGTAGTCTTCCCCGTGCCGGGATTGCCGCGGAATATCATGTGGTAGACTTGCGGGCTGCAAGCGAGCCCGGCTTCCGCCCGATATTGAGCAATCTGCAGAAGCGCATAGATCTCGAAGATCGTCTCCTTGACCTGCTCCATGCCGACCATCTCATCCAACTCGCGCGCAATCTCTGCGAAGGGCTCCGGTGCACCCGCTGTCTCCGACCAGCGCTTCGCCTTCGTCCTCGCCCCTGCTTCCGCTTCATCGACTCGCCGCAGGATGACATTGATCTGACGGGACGGCGGTGGAGATGTTCTTACAGAAGCCACTACATGATCGCTCAATCTAGGCACCACCTTCTGATCGTCATGTTATCACCTGCACGCGTTAACTAACATGACATAAGCCGCAGGCTGTCGCCCGTATGCCGTATGTGATCAGCTGCAGGTTATAAGCTATATATACGCAGCAGCCCAGAAATCGTGACATGAACTTGCTTAGATCTCCTATGAGTGAACCAGGAAACGCTCAACGGAGGTGACGACCTCTTCCTGTTCCACATCCCAACAGATCACATGTTTCGAACGCGGAAACATGATGACTTCCGTCCGGCCGGGGATCACCCTGCGCAGGTAATCAGCACTTCGCGGATGCACGATCTGATCGCGGCCCGATTGACAGATCAAGGTCGGCTGTCTGACGGAGCGGAACTCGCGGCGCAGCCTAGAGGCCAGCCTGACGAACTGCATCACCGCCGACTGAGGGATCTTCGCGATCCTGCGAAAATGGGAGAGATCCCGGCGGCGAAACTTCTCCAGGAAGAAAGAGATATACCTGCCCGGACTGATATAGATGACTGCGGCATTCAGAAGAACGACCCGATCCACCGGATAGCGATTCGCGATATAGGCAGCGAGCAGGCCGCCCATGGAGAACCCGACAACGGAGAAAGAGCCGTATCGTTTAGCACAGGTCTCTGCCTCTTCCTCCGCTTCTTTCAGCCAATCCATCCAGTTCACTTCGCCGATCCTCGCGAACCCATCCTCGTGTCCCGGCAGATAAGGTGCCCGGCAGTTCCAGCCATGGGCTTCAAGCATATGCGTAATCGGCTCTACATCGGAAGGGGCGCCGGTAAACCCGTGCAGGAGCAATGCACTTCGGTTTGCAGGAATCGTATGTTGAACCTCCTCGGTTTCGAAACTCATCGTATCTCGTAACCTTCCTATCCGTATGGTAATCTATGATCTCTGTTTATTTTTCCATACATCGCTATATTTTATCAAGATTAACAGGTTCGCAAAGCGCAAAAAAGCTGACTCCAGTCGCACCAGCAACCGAATCAGCTTCGTAAGCCCTTACATCATCCTAACCAACATCACCCGGATTAGGATTCTGCAGGTTCAGGCATCAGATTGATATTGCGCTGCGGCGTAAAGGTCGAAATCGCATGCTTGTAGATCATCTGCTGCCGCCCTTCACTGTCAAGGATAACCGTGAAATTGTCAAAGGCGCGCACGACTCCGCGGATCTGGAAGCCGTTGGTCAGATAGACGGTGACCGGTACATTGTCCTTACGCAGTTGATTCAGGAAATGGTCTTGAATATTAATGGGTTTGTTCATGGGATGAAACCTCCTATATATATTGGCGATCATAAGTCCGAGCTTAATCAGCTGACTTTAAAGCATACGATTGAATGATGAATGGCGGGCGGGCAGCGTTCGCATCGTCTTCACCGCGCAAAGCTCCTGTTTATAAGGTGATGGAGGCTGCCGACGGCCGCTGATCATGCATCAGAGTAAAATTTATTCCTAATTATATCATTAATTCTGGCAAGATTGGAATCGAATTTTGCCCGGTCCGTGACGTCGATCCAGATGATGCCGCGCATATGCCGAAACCAGGACAACTGGCGTTTGGCGAAGCGACGCGTGTTGCGTTTAAGCAGTTCGATCGCATGTTCCCTATTATATTCGCCGAGCAGATATCCTATGATCTCTTTATACCCCAAACCTTGCATAGAAATCAATCCCGGACCATATCCGCTGTCCAATAAACGCTGCACTTCTTCGATCAATCCCTGTTCGATCATTAGATCCACGCGCTGTTCGATATTGCGATACAGCTGGCTGCGCTCCATCGTCAGACCGATGATGCAGGTATGATACGGCGATTCCTTGGGCTGCTTGGCCAGGTATTCGGTCAGCGTGCGCCCCGTCAGATGATAGACTTCGAGAGCGCGGATCACACGGCGGATATCATTCTCATGCAGGCGGTCAGCAGATGCAGGATCGATCTTCCGCAAGCGGTCATGCAGCGCCTTGGCACCATGGGTCTCGGCATAAGCCTTTAGTTCCTGGCGGAAGGTTTCATCCTGTCCAGCCTCGCTGAAGCGATAGCCGTAAACCACGGACTGGATATAAAGTCCCGTCCCGCCTACGATGAAGGGCAGTTTGCCGCGGGAGGCGATCGCTTCAATCGCCCGCGTGCATTCCTCCTGAAAGTCCGATACAGAATAGGCTTCATCCGGATCGCGAATATCGATCAGATGATGGGGCACCTTCGCCCGCTCTTCCGGGGTCGCCTTCGCCGTGCCGATGTCCATGCCCCGGTACACCTGCATCGAGTCGCCGGAGATGATCTCACAATCGAAGCTTTCGGCCAGTTTCAGACTGAGAGCGGTCTTGCCGACGGCCGTCGGTCCAACAAGCACCAGCAAATTGTGCCGCGGTTTGTCCTGTTGTGTTGTATTCACCTGTCCTGCTGTATCCATTAGATGCGAATCACTCCATACGCGATTTTCGAGTTGCGTCGATCATCTTCGACAAAGCCCAGTTTCGCAAACTGGCTGCTCCCCCGCAGTTCTTTCATCACCACGGCGCGCCGCGCCACGCGTCTTGCTTCCGCCACGGCTTCCGCGGTAATCGGCTGCTCGCACGCAAAGCTTCTAAGCGGCGCGATGCCGCTGGATTCTTCGATCGGCGAGCGGAACATCGGATCGAAATACACGATATCTGCACTGCGATCCGGCATCCCACTCAGAATCTTGCGATGATCGCCCTGCATCACCTCGATGCGGCGCATCGCTTCGTTGACTTCGGGCAGTTCCGTCTCGTAAGTGCGAAGCCCTTCGCGGACGATGAGGCTGACGGTGGGATCCGCTTCGATCGCGATCACCCGGCCGCGCTCGCCGACCGCATAGGAGAAGGTGAGCGCATCGGAACAAAGGCCGGCGGTACAGTCCACGATGGTGTCCCCAGGCTGAACGCCGGGAATCGTAAGCAGCGGTTCCTGTTCACCTGTGGCCAGCATCCGCTTGATGCGGAAGAAGGCCGAGCCGGGATGAAAAAACAGCGGCGGATTCGCCTCCCGGTAACACCTCAGCCCTTCCTCGGTAACCACCAATACATCTCTCACTTTATATCGGCGCTGTAAAGCGGAGATCGTCCGATTGCCCCGCTTCACCAGCCTGAGCCCAAGCTGCTCCGCCCAGCGCTCTGCTTCTTCAACCAGCCTGGGTGAAGGACGGAAGGAAGTTGTCACGATCATCACATCACCCTTTTGAACATTTTCTCAAGTTCGTAAGTAGAGAAGCTGACGATGACGGGGCGCCCATGGGGACAGGTGAAGGGGTTGTCGCACGCTGCCAGCTGCGCGAGAAGCGATTCGATCTCCTCGCGGCTGAGATAGTCATTGGCCTTGAGCGAAGCTTTGCAAGCGGTAAGGATCGCGGATTGTTCCCGCAGCTTGGCTATATCCAGGGATCTGTCCTGCAGCACCCATTCCGTGATCTCCTGCAGGATCTCCAGTTCCTCGCCCTTCGGCATCCACTCCGGCACCGACCTTATTATAAATGTATTCCCACCGAAGGGTTCGAAGTAAACCCCGATCTGCGAAAATAATGCGGAGCGGGATCGCAGCACCTCCGCTTCGGAGGGTGTGAACTCCATCGTAATCGGCACGAGCAGTTCTTGGGAAACCTGCTCGGGCTGACCAAACTTGCGGTAGAAGCGCTCGTAATTAATCCGCTCATGGGCGGCGTGCTGATCGATGAGGAAGAGTCCCTCCTCATTCTCCGCGATGATATAGGTGCCGTGCACCTGTCCGATGACGCGCAGCTGCGGCAGCCTGCGGGATTCCGGCGATGCCGCCGGTTCCTTGGTCTCCAGATACGGCTGCCAATCGACGGAGGCGGCATCGGGAGTCGATGACTTGAGCGGCGATGCCGTTGCTCTGCGCCCAGCCTGCCCGTTATAAACCGTCCCAGTCTCAAGATCTGCGGTTCTCGGCTGATACAGGCCGTCTAATCCTCGCCGCATCATCCGGCCGCCTTCCTGCCGCTCCTGCGTCTCGCTTCCAGAGCCTCGTGTTGGAACGCTGTCTTGGAACTTGAGCTGCTCCTGGATGACGGCTTGACGCTCCTGGTGTCCGCGCAAGCGCGGGATCAGATCGGCGCCGCGCAGGACGCGTCCCAGCTCAGTCTCGATGAACTTCATCAGCTCGCGTTCCTTGCTGAACCGCACCTCGAGCTTCGCAGGATGGACGTTAACATCGACCAGCGATGGATCCATCGTCAGCTGCAGGACGACCAGCGGATAACGATTGATCGGCAGCAGCGTATGGTAAGCCTGAACGATCGCCGTCTGCAGCGCGTAGCTGCGCACATAGCGGCCGTTGACGATCGTCGTCATCCCATAGCGATTGGCACGCGTAAGCTCTGGTTTGCCGATCCAGCCGAACAGCGTAAAGTCGGCATCCTCGGCTTGCACCCGCAGCATGCTGCGCGCGGCGGCGGTGCCGTATACGGCGGCGATCGTCTGCAGAAGATCGCCCCCGCCCGGCGTTCGCAGCACGAGCTTATCATTGTGAACCAAGGTGAACGCGATGTTCGGATGGGCGAAGGCCAGCCTGTAGATATAATCGGAGATATGCCCGAATTCCGTCTGAATGGTTTTCATATATTTGAGCCTGGCAGGCGTATTATAAAAAAGATCCCGCACGGTGATATCCGTCCCCTTCGTCGTGCGGATATCCTCGATCTTCTTCACTTCCCCGCCTTCGATCACACAGATCTTGCCGAGACCGCTCTTATCTGTTGAAGTGATAAGCTCGACGCGAGCGACGGATGCGATGCTCGGCAATGCTTCACCGCGAAAGCCGAGGGTGCGGATCTGGTGCAGATCGCGGCTGTCCCGCACCTTGCTCGTCGCATGGCGCTGAAAGGCCGTCGGCACATCCTCCGGCGCGATGCCTCGGCCGTTGTCCGTGACGCGGATCAGGGTAAGGCCGCCCTCCTCGATCTGGATGCGCACCTGATCCGCGTCCGCATCGATGGCGTTCTCAACAAGCTCTTTGACCACGGAGGCAGGCCGTTCGACGACTTCGCCAGCGGCGATGAGATTGGCGACGTGCTCGTCCAATACATGTATGATCCCCATCACGAACCACCTCCGGTTAGTAGTCAAATATCTTAGTCAAATGGTCCAATATCGTTACTCGATCGACAGCGTTAAGACACCGTCGGCATAGGACCAGCTGAATCCCGCTGCTTCATCTGCAAAGCTGTTGAGCTCCAGATAGGTCATACCCTCTTGCTGTAACACTTCCGGTGCATCCAGGGAATAGCGGTAATCGGTATTATGCCCTTGCAGCACCACTTGTTGGGCCGCGCCGTCCCACGTCACCTGCAAGCCCGAAAGTGCAGCGAGTACCCGCGAATGAACATAGACGCGATCCTCTTGGACGATGTACGGCAGAGATTCATTAAAGTTAACGTCGTTAATTAACAGCTCATGCTGCGCTGCACGAAGCGTTAACTTCGTTAAGCCGACCTCGCGCAAGCCGGTTAACAATTGAGGAAGGCTGCCCTGAACTTCAAGATCCGGCTTAATCCCCACGCCGTTCACAGGATGGCCGTGCGGTGTCAGATATTCCTGAACCGTGGTTTTCAGCACGCCGCCGTTCGACAACGGAAAGATCGACTGCACGCTGCCTTTGCCGTAAGAAGGCACCCCGATCACCTTCGCCAGCTTATGATCCTGCAACGCACCTGCCAGCACTTCGGAGCCGCTCGCACTTCGCTCATCGATCAGGATGACCACAGGGACATCCAATTGGTTGCCGTTCTGGATGGAGATCGGGCTGTCCAGACCATCCTTATCCCGCGTATGCATGACAACGCCGTCGGCGAGAAATTCTCCTGTGATATAGGCCACGGTGTCCAAGTAACCGCCGGGATTGCCGCGCACATCGACGACGAGTCCTTTGAGACCTTTCTTCTTCATCTCTTTGACAGCTTCCTCAACCAATTCATCCGCATCGTTGGAGAACATCTTGATGTGGATATATCCGTAACCTTCACTGAACCAGCGGGTTTCCACATTAGGGATCTTGACGGGACGTCTCTCCATCTTGTAGGTCATCGGTGACCCGGCGCGGGAGATGGTGACTACCACGGTGGTGTTCTCGTCCCCGAGGATCATCTCAACGATCTCATCGGCAGTCATGGCCGTTGTATCCTGACCGTTCACGGCGATGATATAGTCCCCTTTCAGGATCCCGGCTTCCTGCGCCGGCGAGCCAGGGAACACATCCTGTGCATATACGCCGCGCTCGTCCTCGCCAAGCTGGATTCCGATGCCCACGTATTCCTGCTCGATGGAGCTTTGATACCCTTCCCACTCTTCTGCATTCATATATACCGTGTAAGGATCGTCGAGGGACTCAACCATCCCTCTGATCGCAGCGTCGACCAGCTGCTCTTGACTGACATTCTGCAGATGATGATCTCTTAATAAGTTCATGATCTCTTCAAGGACTTGCATGCCGTTCTTGGAAGAGGATTCGGCCGCATAGGTCGAGATCGGATAAGCGGCCAGCAGGACGAAGGTGAGAAGGCAGATGAGGAATTTGCGCTTGAGCGTCATGCTGCTGCTTCTGCGCATCGCTGAACCCGCCCGGGGATTCATGAGTAGTGTGGTTTGCGTGTTCGTCTTGCCGCTGAAAGTCGTGAAAAATTTGCCTTTCGTCATTGTGCTCACCCTTATTTATTTGATGGATTTTAGTTCCAGTATGAATTGCATCGCTTGCAGCGGAGTCATGTTCATGAGATCAGCTTCTTGAACACGCTTGTACACCTCTGCCGCGGGATGCGGCACATCGCTTATCTGGAGATTCTGTGCAGAAGGTACAGAATTTGCAGAAGTTGCTGCTGGCTGAACATCCGGCTGCAGGGTCTGCATCGCTGGCGGTTGGGCAGCATGGTGCTGCAGATCCGGCTGTCGCTGCTCGCTTGATTCTTGGATCGCCGCGACATCATCGAAGAGACTTAACTGCACGGGCTGGGAAGCCACGGCGGATTGCAGTTCGCTTGTGCGGATCTCCAGTGTATTCAGGATCTGATAAGCACGGCTGATGATCGATTCCGGCAAGCCGGCGATCTTCGCACAATAGATTCCGTAGCTCGTATCGGCCGCACCGCGGATTAACTTGCGCAGGAACGTTACCTCTTCGCCGCTTTCCTTCACATCCATGCGAAAGTTCTGCAGGTACTTAAGCGACTGTTCGAGATGGGCCAATTCATGAAAATGCGTGGACACCAACGTCTTGCAGCCGATCCGGTCATGGATATATTCGATCACCGACTGGGCTATCGCCATGCCTTCTCCCGTCGAAGTGCCGCGTCCCAATTCATCGATGATCACAAGGCTGCGCGGTGTAGCACGAGCGGTCATCTGTTGGATATCCTTCATCTCTACCATGAAGGTCGACTGCCCGCCGATGACATCATCGGCAGCGCCGATCCGCGTGAAGATGCGATCGACGATCGGCAGCGTTGCTTCTCCCGCCGGCACGAAACAGCCGATCTGCGCCATGATGGCGATATAAGCGACCTGCCGCATGTAGGTGCTCTTGCCGGCCATATTCGGTCCGGTGATCAGCATCATCCGGCATTCATCGTAACTCAGCTTGGTATCGTTGGCGATGAAGGGTTCATCGGCGCCAAGTACCGCTTCGACGACGGGATGCCGTCCTTCGATGATCTCCATATCATATTGATCGGTGATCAATGGCTTGCGATAACGTCGTTCGGCGCTTACCGTTGCAAGGGACTGCAAGGCATCGATGACAGCGATCATCTCCGCCGCTTTCTGCAAGCGCCCGGTCTCGGCCGCGATGCGTTCGCGGAGCCGGCAGAACAGATCGTATTCGATATCGACCATCTTCTCCTCGGCTTCCAGGATGAGCGCTTCCTTCTCCTTCAGCTCGGGGGTGATGAAGCGTTCCGCATTCGCCAAAGTCTGCTTGCGCTCATAGATGCCTTCCGGCAGAGCATGAAGATTCGCCCGGGTCACTTCGATGTAATAGCCGAATACCTTGTTGAATCCTACCTTCAAGGACTTGATGCCCGTACGCTCCCGTTCACGCTGTTCCAATTCAGCGATCCAGCGTTTGCCGTTGGTGCTGGCTTCCCGCAGCTGGTCCAGCTTCTCATCGCAGCCGGGTTTGATCAAACCGCCTTCACGCACGGAGATCGGCGGATCGTCAACAATCGTCTGCTCGATCCATTCAGCGATATCCTGACAGGGGTCGGTGTCCTGGACGAGCTGCTGCAAGGTCTCGGACCCCGAAGATACGGCCAGTTCGATCAGCTGCGGCACTTGCCTCAGAGACTGCTTCAGCGCATTGAGGTCACGGGCATTCGCCGTCCCATAGACGACCCGGCCGACGAGCCGTTCCATATCATAGATCTCGCGCAGCTGCTGCCTCAGCTCTTCCCGGGTGATCAGCTGTCCGACCAGGCATTCCACGGCCTCCTGCCGCTGTTCGATCTGCTGTTTGCTGAGCAGGGGCTTGTCCACCCAGCGGCGCAGCATGCGTCCGCCCATCGCCGTGACCGTCTTGTCCAGCAGCCACAACAGGGAGCCTTTCTTCGAGCGGTCGCGGCTGGTCTCTGTCAATTCAAGATTGCGCCGTGTGTATGGATCGAGGATCATATACTGCTGCTTGTCATAGCGGCGAATCTCGCGGATATGGGACAGAGACCGCTTCTGCGTATCGTAGAGATACGTCATAAGCTGATCGATGCAGATCCGGGCTGCGGAAGACAGAGCATCCAGCTCCTGCTGCGGAAAATGCCGCTCAGCGATCTCCGAATCCCTGGTCCCGCTGGTCGTGATCAGCATCTTCTTGTTCATCTGTTCATGGAATCTATGTACGACCGCTTGGAGGCCGCCTTCTGCGATCACCTCAGCCGGATCGTACGCATTGAGCTCCTCGTACAGCTGCTCCTGATCGGCCTCGAAGTCCGTCACGTACAGCTCTCCGGTGGACAAGTCGCAGGCCGCAATCGCCCAGCGCTGCCCGCCGTCTTGCAATGTCTCCTCAGCGACGGACATGATGAAGTTATTCGCCGAGCTCTGCAGCGTCTTGTCCTCCATGATCGTGCCCGGCGTCACGATACGCACGATCTCGCGGCGCACGACGCCTTTGGCTTCGGCGGGATCTTCTACTTGTTCACAGATGGCTACCTTATAGCCTTTCTCTATCAATCTAGCGATGTAGTTCTCGGCAGAATGATAGGGAACGCCGCACATCGGGATGCGCTCCTCCGCGCCGCCGTCCCGGCCGGTCAGCGTAATCTCCAGTTCCTTCGCTGCCAAGATCGCATCGTCGAAGAACATTTCATAGAAATCACCAAGCCGGAAAAATAAAAAAGCATCCGGCACCTGTGCTTTGATCTGCAAATATTGTTGGATCATCGGGGTATATTGGGCCAATGGTCGTATCCCTCCAGAATAACCTTCGTCTATTATATCATGATTTGCTGTGAGGTTCCCGACGAATATGCACAAAGAGACACCTGCAAATCTATGCAGATCTAAATGCAGATTTCTATGCAGATTTCTATGCAGATTTCTATGCAGTTCTCTAGCGAATCTACGCAGATCTCTAACATCTCTCTGTGCAGATTTCTATACGGATCCCTATGCATATCTACGCAGATCCCGTTGTGAACGTGAATCGATCATTGGAGAGATCTGAGAAACCCGGGGTTCCCCAGACCGAGCGGAAATCGTCATCCTCGTTCCAGGTCCAGCCTGATTCGATCAAGTGGATGAAAGGCTCCAAATCCATAGCGAGCGAAGCATAGGAGGGCGCCTGCTTGATCTCGTTCATCCACAGGGGAATCCATTCTCGGAGCACTTCTTTCCTGCCTTCATAGTACGCCCGCTGTATACGAAGGTCAAGGGACGGATTGGCCGTAAGGACATGCCCGTGAGCAGCGATCAGCTTGGCTAAGGCGATAACGCCGCGGGTGACGATGGGCGAGACAAGCCAGCTGGCCGGCGTGCGATATTCAAACCCGCCATGCGGTTTGAGACGGGCATTGCCCAGCCAGCCAAAGGTTGGACGCCGCACCAGGCAGCGCGGGTCTTCGAGGAGCGAGAGCGGCAGTGCGAGGTAATCGTCAAGCTTGCGCAGCAGCCCGAAGGTAAGTGGAACACCGCTTAGATGGATGTGCCCGCCGGTGTAACAGCCGGCCGCAGGAGAGCCGCCCGCACGCCATTCGAGGGCGGGATCGGTGATGCGAAGTGCCGCTTCGCGCATGGCGCGCTGGAGATTGGCAAACAGCTGCCGCGGTTCGCCGCTCGGCGCCGGCCGCAGTTCGGCCAGCGCATGGACGACGCTGCCGCCGAACATGGCAGCGTCATAGCCGGCCGTTCCGCTGCGCGGCAGGAAGCGGTCGGCCGGCACCAACTCGCCGCGCGAAGTCGTCAGCACGAACTCCACATCGAGGCCGAGGATCACATCGGTCGTGCTGACGCGCTGCGCGGCTCGATCGGCGGCGGCTTTATCCGCTAGCGCCGCCGCGAATTTCCCGGCGAGCCCTTCGGGCATGCTCGCCGGGAAGGGATTCACGCCGCGTACGGCCAGACGGCCGCGCGGCGCGGAGACGATGCGCACCAGGCCAAAGTCCAGGCCCAGCGCATATACGGCGCGCACCGCCGTGCGCGCCAAGCGGCGGAGCAGGCGATCGCTGTCTGCTCCGCCCGCGGGGAGCGGCAGTTCCCGCGGCAAGCCGAGTGCACCGCCGCTCCTCGCCACAACGCGATGATAAACGGCGACCACGCGGTGCTCGACGACGGCCACTTCGTATTCCGGCGTCATCGCTGCCGCTCCCCGCTCCTCATCTGTCAGCACCCCGCACCACGCCATGATCCGGCGGAATACCTTGCGCTGATAAGCACGCCCTGCGTACCGCCATCCCTCATAACCTTCCAGCCAGGTCTCGGCTGACGAGGCCGCTGTCCCCATAAGCCCCAGATGTGGAATGACTCTTCCCAGCCAACGCTGATATGCTTCATATCCGAGCGTTTCCGCCCGTTCTGCCGCTGTCGCCATCTTATACCCTGCGCCCCTCTCACTGTTGCACACGCATTCCGCTCATACCCATAAACCGACTACTCATAGTTCTGCCAAAAGTACAAAGAAAGAGGGCCCTCGCCCTCTCCATTCGTCCAGAATCGGCATATGATTGAATGAGACCAGATTACAGTTCATCATCCAACAGATCTGCATCCAAGTCGTCGAAGTCTCCCGAGATGCTGTCGCCGAAATCAAGCGTCTTATCACCAAAATCATCGCAGCCGCCTTCACATACGACCACGCATACCTTGGTTTCGGCGATCATCTCCGCCTCGAATTCCCGTTCCACGCGGATGATCACATGTTGACCGTTGGATGACACGCTGGCTTCCACACAGCTTGGTTCCTGCGTCGCTTGCGCTGTTACTTCTTCCGTGGAAGTGCGGTGTTTCGGATCCAGATAGGACAGCGGTACGATTTCGGAATAGGAGATCGTTTCCTTAGCTACGTCCGTTTTGGTGTTCTTGTCGTATGAATACCAGATGTTAATATCATAAGTACCTACCACCTCGATGCCGTCACCGCTTCTGACCGCGTCGTACTGGTGGTTTATAAGCCATGCGCCCAGAATGCTCGACGGTCTGTGGGGCGGGGTTACGGTATGTGTCACTTGTGAGAACTTACGACCCTTGCCGCATACTGCTTTGGTGATGATCTCACGGCAGCGTGTGTCTTTTACGATCGACATCCTTTCAACCTCCTCCATACAATCTAATACACTAACAAGTGTATGCAGGACATTCGTCTAGGGTGACACACATTTGCTGAATGTGAAGAATTGCAGACACCTCAGCTCCCTTATATCCCGCATCGCGCCAAACACCTTTTTCATTCACGGTCGTATCGATTCATTCATTGGTTTACACAGATGAAATTACCCATCGACGCTTCTAATACACGATATGACATCCATATGAAAATCATGAATCATTTATGAGCAGCGTCGGCGCAAATTATATGGAAGAGGCCGGTCTGTTCGGATTCGATCAGCTCAGCGCTCGTATCAACCCTCCACAACCCCATCTCTCACGGTGAGACCTTCGATCGCAAGCAGCCTCGTTTTCAGGTCAAGACCGCCGCCGAATCCCGTCAACGTCCGATCCTTCCCAATGACCCGGTGACACGGAATAACGATCATCAAAGGGTTCGCACCAACTGCCGCGCCTACTGCACGTACAGCCTTCGGACGGCCGATCGCGTCTGCGATCTGCGCGTAAGTCACCGTTTCCCCGTATGGGATCTTGCACAGGGAACGCCACACCGCCTCCTGGAAAGCCGTTCCCTTATACACCAGAGGCATATCGAACTCTTTAAGCTGACCTTTCAGATAGGCCTCAATTTGTTCTATATATGGACGCATCCGTTCCGGATCCTGCACAAGGGTGTACCCTCGGCAGTGCTTTCCAGTCCAGGCCAACCATTCATCATAGGGCTGCTCCTCCCGATCGATATAACACAATCCTTCTTCAACTGCTGCGACGACGAATTTCCAATGTTCAAAAGAAAGCGTCGCCCACCATACCTTCTTCTCTGTCTCCACTTCCAGCATCCCTCCTCTCTTTACTTCTTTGCTCAAATTCTCGTGCGTATAGAATTGTAATAGTACCCCGATAGATATTTAGATGACGATGATCTTCTCTCCTCAACCCCTTGTATCCTTGTATACTAGTATCCAAAAGGCTGGTATACTATGTTATTCTAGCATTCCTTTGGTAACCAAAACACTGTACTGCTGCATTCTTTTATTATCCAAAACACTGTACTGCTGCATTCTTTTATTATCCAAAAGCACTGGTATACTTGCATCCTTGTATACTAGTATTCAAGGGGTTTGAGAGTAAGAAACAACTTTTTATTTTTGCGAAAGTTAGCCGTCTCCGACAATCTTCAAGAACCAGAATAAGCGGCAATACAACGCATCCGTCAACCCCGTTCTCGTTATATTGCCGCTTATCTTTTGATTAATGCGAAGGCATCATCGCATTCGCATCATATCTTTTTCATCCATTCATTATTCCAACTCATACAATTCGCCGAACTTCGTCTTCAGATGATCCAAGAGATACTGAACGTTCAGCTCTTCTCCAGTTACCTGAACGATGAAGCGTTCCGGCTTCATCACCGCGCCATGGCGATAGATGCGCTCCGTTAACCAATTCTTGATCGGCGCGAACTCCCCTTGCTCCACAAGCTCATCCAGATTAGGCAGATCTCGGCGAATCGCCGCTGTGATCTGGGCAGCGTACATATTCCCCAGCGAGTAGGATGGGAAGTAGCCGAAGGAGCCGCCGGACCAGTGAACATCCTGCAGTACGCCTTCGCCGTCATGCTGCGGGCGCAGCCCCAGGTATTCCTCGTATTTTGCATTCCAGATCTCAGGCAGGTCCTTCACTTCAATCTGTCCTGCGATTAACTGCTTCTCGATCTCATAACGAATCATGATATGCAGATTATAAGTAAGCTCATCGGCTTCGATCCGGATCAGGGACGGCTCGGATTTGTTGATGGCGCGGTAGAATTGATCCACCGTAACCTCATCCAACTGCCCCGGGAAATGCTTCTGCAGTTCCGGCAAGTAACGGTTCCAGAACGGACGGCTCATGCCGATGAAGATCTCCCAGAAACGGGACTGGGATTCATGGATGCCGTAGGAAGCCCCCTGTGCCAAAGTCGTTCCAGCGATCTCTTCAGCGATGTTCTGCTCATAGAGCGCATGACCGCATTCATGAATCGTACTGAAAAGAGCAAAGGTGAGTTCATCCGGTTTGAAACGCGTCGTGATCCGCACGTCTCCCGGATTCAATCCTATAGCAAAAGGATGCTCCGTCTCATCGATCCGGCCGGCGTTGAAGTCATAGCCAAGCTCCTGTACGATGTAGCGGTTGAAGGCGAGTTGTTTCTCTTTGTCAAACGGTTGATTCAGGAAGGACGTATCCGGTTTGATGCCGCTGTCCTTCACCTGAGCGACGAGGGGCACCAACTGATCTTTCACTTGACCGAACCATTCATCGAGCTGACGCACCGTTAAGCCGGGTTCATAGTCCTCCAGCAGAGCGTTATACGGATGATCTTCATATCCCCACAGCTCAGCGAATTTGCGGTTATAATCGACGATCTTCTCCAGATAAGGCTGGAACGCTTTGAAGTCAGCGTTTCGCTTCGCCTCTTCCCAGACCGATTCCGCCTCCGCGGTAAGCGTGACATAGGCTTGGAACTGATCCGTAGGGATCTTCCGGCTGCGATCATACTGCAGCTTCATCGTCTCCACCGCGCGCTGTTCGATTTCGCTTAGACCGGTGAACACGTCCGGCTGAGCAAGCGCCTCCAGCATCTTTCCCATCTCATCGGAGACCGTTAATTTGTGCGCTTCCGTATGCAGCAAGCCCACGGTCTTGGAACGCTGTGCCACGCCTTTCTTTGGGGCGCCGGTGCGCAGATCCCAGAGCAGGAGCCCTACCGCTTCTCCGTAGCTCTTGATCGTTCGCAGGCGTTCCATAAATCTTGTTTTGATCTCGTTCGTATTCGACATGTATCGTTCACTCCCAACTGCATCATTATGGATCCATACTCCACTTCATATAGTATGAATGATCAAAAGACCAACTGCAAATGACGAAAAGCTCAGGTAAAATTCTGTGAAAAGTTCATGCAAAAAAAAAAAAAATGACGTTCCAGATGAAATATGATACAATTCCTCGAAAAGGAGGTTCGATCCGATGATCCACATCCAGGTAACTCCTGAAGCAGCAAATCGTCTTCGTTCCCTTGCAGGAGATCAAGAAGCGGTCTTCAAACTGGTGTACGATATAGATGGCTGCGGCTGCGGTGTGAACGGCGTGCCGGCCTTATGGATCTTAAGTCCATCAGCCAAAGAGGCCGGTGTAAGCTTTGCTTCCACGAATCCCGCAGAGATTATCTACGATCCGCAGCAAGAGGTATTCTTCGAAGAACAGATGAATCTAAGGTATACAGCCGAAACGCAAGCCCTTACCTTAAGCAGCAACGGGCAAATCTATGCCCGAGACATCGCTGTGGTAGACAAACGAAGCTAATCTTATCGAATATGATCAGATTCGGATGTTAGGAAGGTGTATGATGCCAAATTTAGTTGATATCCTCAGATTTAACGAACATTTCGTAGCGAACAAAGAGTATCAGCAGTATCTGACGAATCGCTATCCGAACAAGAAGATGGTGATCCTCACCTGCATGGACACGCGCCTTACTGAACTTCTGCCTAAGGCGTTAAACCTGCGCAACGGGGATGCCAAGATTATCAAGAACGCCGGAGCCATCGTGCTCCAGCCCTTCGGCAATGTGATGAGAAGCATCCTCGTCGCCATCTATAAACTGAATGCAGAAGAAATCTTCGTCATCGGTCACCATGATTGCGGCATGACCGGGATGAATGCGGATCATATCATCGATCAGGCCGTTGTTCGCGGCGTCGATCCGAAGATTATGGAGATCCTCAAGAACGCAGGCATCGATCTGCGCAGATGGCTGCGCGGTTTTAATGACGTCGAGGAAGGCGTGCGAAACAGCGTGCGGATCATTCGCAATCACCCTCTTCTCCCGCCGGGCACGGCGGTTCACGGCTTGCTCATCCATCCGGAGACCGGAAAGCTCGATGTCGTCATCAACGGCTACGAATCCCAGTGATGTGCATACTAAGGGAAGTGCGCAGTTCCCGGAGATCATATAAGGAACCTATACGGAGGAATGACGATGCTGTTTATCAATAACCAGAACAACCACGACCCGGCACTCAATCTCGCCCTTGAGGAATACGCTCTGCGCAATCTGCCGATGGATCATACCTATCTTCTCTTCTATATTAATAAACCGTCCATCATCATCGGGAAGAACCAGAATACGATCGAGGAGATCAATGAGGAGTTCGTCGAGCAGAACAACATCCAAGTCGTTCGCCGGCTGTCCGGCGGCGGCGCCGTCTACCACGATCTCGGCAATCTGAATTTCAGCTTCATCACGAAGGATGACGGCGACTCCTTCCATAACTTCGCGAAGTTCACCCAGCCGGTGATCGATGCGCTGCGTTCCTTAGGCGTCGATGCGGCGCTTACGGGCCGAAACGATATCCAGGTCGGCGACCGCAAGATCTCAGGCAATGCCCAGTTCTCCACCAGGGGCAGGATGTTCAGCCACGGGACGCTGATGTTCGATCTAAACCTCGACGATGTGGCGAATGCGCTCAAGGTCAAACCGATGAAGATCGAATCCAAAGGCACCAAATCCGTGCGTTCCCGCGTGGCAAATATCAGGGAATTCCTGAAGGAGGACATGACGATCGAGCAGTTCCGCGACACCTTGCTCCGCCATCTGTTCAACTGCGAACCCGATGAAGTGCCGGAATACGAGCTCACGGAGAAGGACTGGGAAGAAGTCCATAAGATCGCGGATTCCCGCTATCGCCAGTGGGATTGGAACTACGGCAAATCGCCGAAGTTCAATATCCAAAACGCCTACAAGTTCCCATCCGGCATCATCGATGTGCGGCTTGAGGTAATGAACGGCATACTTGAGAACATTAAGATCTATGGGGATTTCTTCGGTGTTGGCGAGATCTCGGAACTGGAGGACAAACTGCGCGGAACCCGCTATGAGATGAATGCCGTCTTTGAAGTGCTGCGTGAGGTCGATTTGAACCATTATTTTGGCAAGTTGACACCGGAGCAGTTTCTCGCCCTGCTTTTCCACCGGACCATTCCAGAATGAATGATCCTAAGATGGTCGGCTGTCCTAAGAACGATTCTTCTCAAGAACGCGAATCCCGCTTCTTCTGAAGCGCAGCTTCGCGTTCTTCGCTTACTGCAGAGCGATCGCGGAGCAGATGACGGTCGAGCAAAGCGCGGTCCGTGAGGTCGCTCGCTCTTTCCCAGGCATAACCCAGCATCTCTGCTCTGCGTACACAACACACGCGCAGCGCTTCATCGGCGATCGGAATGTTAAGATCTATGAACGGCAGTTCGGGCTGTCCGATATATTCCGCCAACCGCTTCTCCATCATCTCCCGGAGACGTGCACCGTCGACGCCTAGCTGCGCCATGTGTTCCGCCTCATAGCGCCTGAGTGCGCCCTTCATCAGCTTCACAGCCCCTCGCAGGTTTCCCCGCCGATGATGATAGATGCTTACCGCCAACTGAATCAGCATCACCCAGGTCTCTCGATAGGGACTGTCAGGGTGCTCCTTCCAATATTCTTCCAGAATCTCATGGCACTCAAAATAATCCCGCACCGCTTGAAACTGTACGAGATAATCGATATACGCATCAGGATAGCGCCCATAGTCTTTCTGATGGAGCTGTTCCATCCCATCTCCCCCCTCCCATGTTGATAAAAATACAGCCGATCCCAGTAACTTTGCAGCCATTTGTATTGAAGGTTATTTCCATATTCTCTTAACATGTACGAGCTTTTTTCCCTCGAATGATAGTTTATAAATGTCAGGCATTTCGAGTTTCTTCCATAATTCTTAATGTGTATTCAATGCACTGCGAAGCCCCTCTGGATCCGTGATCGGCGCCTTACAGGCGAAGTTTTCACACAGATAGACGGCGGGCAGCCCTTCGATGATGGTTTTGTCCGCGATTACGGGCATCAAAGCTCTTGCCGCCTCCCCTTCGGGACCCGCGGGATGCAAGATAACCGTCGTTTGCGGCAGGAAACGTCCCCTTAAGATGCGAATCATCTCCTGCGTACGCTCATCTTCGGGATGACCGGCGATCACGATCTCCCGGCTCGGTCCAAGGGCAAGCAGGAACGCATGCATGAACATCGCATAGCCGTTCGGATAACGGCTGACCTCCCCGGCGAAGGCGGTCAGCTGCTCATCGGCCAGCCGCTGCAGCGCCTCATCCCCCGTACAGCGCGCCAGCCGCTGCAAGACATAGGCGGCGACAGAGTTGCCCGACGGCATCGCGCCATCATAAACTTCCTTCACCCGCATCAGGAGCTGTTCGCCGTCGTGGGCATTCATATAGAACCCGCCCGCTTCCTGGTCCCAATACCAGCGAATCATGTCCCGGCACAGCTCAAGCGCCCGCTCCATATAGCGGAGTTCGAAGGTTGCTTCATAGAGTTCCAGCAAGCCATAGATATAGCAGGCATAGTCGTCCAGATAAGCCGTATATTTGGCTTCGCCGTCGCGGTACCTTGCCTGAAGCCTGCCGTTAACATCTGTCATGTTCGTATCGATGAAGGCTGCGGCAGCCCGCGCCGCCTGCAAATAGGCTTCTTCGCCGAAGGCGCGATAACCCTGGGCCAGTGCGGCGATCATCAGCCCGTTCCACGACGTCA
The DNA here is from genome assembly GCF_015472005.1 of Insulibacter thermoxylanivorax. Lineage (NCBI taxonomy): Bacteria > Bacillati > Bacillota > Bacilli > Caryophanales > Paenibacillaceae > Insulibacter > Insulibacter thermoxylanivorax. The sequence continues at coordinate 83,749 of NZ_BMAQ01000014.1, forward strand.
GGATCTTATCATCCTTGGCCGGATGCACTCTGGCTACTCTTGCAGCAAACAGCTTCTTGCGGCAGGCCTCGAACCACTGCTCCAGGGACTTCACATCCCCCCAGCGATGGACCAGGGGATCGGGCCGCAGCATATTCGGTATGCTTCGCCCCTCTAGGTGGCCTTCCTCTGTGATCCCGTATACTTTACAGAAGTCCTCGCCGTCTTCTTCTCCCAGAACATCTATGATTTCCGCCGGCGTCCAGACATAGAACTTCCCTTCCTCTCCTTCTGAATCCGCATCCTCCGCGGAATAGAATCCGCCTTCCGGATGGGTCATCTCTCTGAGGATATAGGTGAAGATCTGCTTCGCAACATCCGCATAGAAATCCGTGCCCGTTACAAGGTACGCCTCCGTATAAGCCGTCGCAAGCAAGGCATTGTCATAGAGCATCTTCTCAAAATGCGGGACCAGCCACCGCTCATCCGTCGAATAGCGGGCAAAGCCGAAGCCGATATGGTCATAGATGCCGCCGCGATACATCGCCTCAAGGGTTTGCTCGACCATCTCCAAAGCCTCTTCATCTTGATATCTCTCATATAGACGCAGCAGCAGCGAAAGATTATGAGCGGCTGGAAACTTCGGTGCCGGACCGAAACCGCCGTAAGCTCGATCGAAGGTTGCTTTGTAGTTCTCCAGCGCCAAGCGGAGCGAAGCCTCACTGAGCTCGCCCGCTCGCTTCACATTCAATTGATTGGCGATCTGTTCCGTGATTGAAGCGGCGGTTTGCTGTAATTGCTCTCCCTTTTCCACCCACTGTTTATGTACAGCATCCAGGATTTCCAATAGGCCAGCACGGCCGTATTTTCGCTCCCGGGGAAAGTATGTACCGGCGAAGAAAGGTTTCTGATCCGGGGTCATGATGATGGTAAGCGGCCATCCGCCGTGTCCCGTAAGCGCCTGACACACGGTCATATACACGCTGTCCACATCCGGCCTTTCTTCCCGATCAACTTTGACTGCTACATAATGCTCATTGAGCACCTTCGCCACGGTCTCATCTTCAAAGGACTCGCGCTCCATAACATGACACCAGTGACAAGTCGAGTAGCCGATGCTCAGGAAGATGGGTTTATGTTCACGTTTCGCCTTATCGAAGGCTTCTTCACCCCAAGGATACCAGTCCACAGGATTATAAGCATGTTGCAGCAGGTACGGTGATTTTTCAGCGAATAATCGGTTGGGCTTTTTCTGTTTCATGTTCATCGGACCATCTCCTTATCATCAGCATCAGCCTCTTAACCTTAGCTTACCCGACCAATGGAACAACATTCAATTGCGCATCGGCTATAATCTCGTCATCTTAGAACAGATCGAGCAGATATTGGCTCAACATCAGAAGCAATTGCCCTGCGAACGATGCAATCCATCATCGACGCCTCCCCAAACAAACTCAATCTTATCTATCAAAAATAAAATCAGCCGACAACGCCGGCTGAAAATTGTCTAGCTGCCCGAATACTGCTGCCCCTTACTCTATGGATTTGAGCGACTCCGCCATGGAGATCCGTTCGATCTTGCGGTTCATCAGCAGATTAACGAACACCGTGAAAGCCAATACCGTCAATACGCTGTAGACGTAACTTAGCGGCAAGATCGTCACTTGGAAGGATACCATATCGATCTTGATCTGATCCATGACGAAGCGGTGCAGCAGCACGCCCAGGGGCAGACCGACGAAGATCCCCATGGCCGATAGGACGATGTTCTCCCGGAAGACATAGCTCCGCGTTTCATTCGGGAAGAAGCCGAGCACCTTCAAGGTGGCGATCTCCCGCACCCGTTCCGTAATATTGATGTTGGTCAGATTGAACAGCACGATGAAGGCGAGGGCTCCCGCACAGAAGATCACGAGCAGGATCACATAATTCATCTGCTGCATCGTATTCTCAACGGTGCTGCGGATATTCTGGATCACGGTAACATTCGCCGTATTCTCCAGATCCGACAGCGTTGCAGCTGCAGCGTACTCGTCCGCCCCTTCTTCTAAGATCAGATACAGGGTCTTCGGCTCATAGGGTTCACCGAAGGTCTCCGCGAAGCGGTCCGCTGCCACATAGATATAATGCTGTACATAGTTCTCGAAGATGCCCGAGACCTTCAGCACAGCGGTGGTATTGCCGTAGCGGACGGAGATCTCATCGCCGACAGCGGCGCCGATGATCTCAGCCAGTTTCCTGCTCAGCACGGCCTCCCCCGGCTGCGGATACGGAACCGGTTCACCGTCCAAGTGCAGATGCACAAAATCCTTCATCGCGGTACCATCGGCTGCGATCAGGAAGACGGATTTGCTGACGCCATCTCCGGCTGCCCGCATCACATCAACAGTCGTCTCCAGTAAGAGCGCATGGCGCATGATCCCCTCTCCCGCTTCCGCCAACACCTCTTCTGCCCGTTCTTCCGTCAACGGCTCCGTAAAGGTTACGCTCAGATCATGATGCATGATCTCGTCGAATTGATAATCGACGATATTCATGATGGAATCGCGGAGGCCGTACCCCGTCACGACCAGCGCCGTACAGCCGGCGATGCCGAGGATCATCATGAATAAGCGCTTCTTGAAGCGGAAGATATTGCGGGCGGTGACTTTGTGCAGGAATTTCATCCGCTTCCAGATGAAGCCGATCCGCTCCAGCAGGATGCGTTTGCCTGCAGGCGGCGCTTTGGGGCGGATGAGCTGCGCCGGCATATGCCTCAGCTCCCTGCGGCATGCCGCATAAGCGGTACCCATGGAGCAGAGCAGCGAGACCGCCAGCGACCATGCGAAGAGCGCCGCATCTCCCACGAACGTGATCTCAGCAAAGCCGTACATGATATCAAAGGCCATCCATATGGTAAGCGGAAAAACCCGAATTCCGATGAAGTAACCTGCTATACAGCCGATGACCGCCGCGCTGCCCGCATAGATCAGATATTTCCCTGCAATGGCCGCATTGCTGTATCCGAGGGCGCGCAGAGTTCCGATCTGCGTGCGTTCATCATCCACCATGCGCGTCATCGTCGTCGAGCAAACCAGAGCAGCGATCAAGAAGAAGAAGACAGGGAAAACTTTGCCGATGCCTTCTACGGTACCAGCATCAGTGCGGAAGGCGGCGTAACCGGCATTGGTCTCCCGCGACAGCACATAGATCTCCGGCGCTGCGAAGGAATCGAGCTTTGCCTCGGCATCGCGGATCTCCGCCTCGGCGCCTTCGATCTCCTGCGCCAGCTTCTGTACAGCTTCTTCGTATTCAGCCGCAGCCTCCGTCCATTCCTGCCGCGCCTTCGCCAGTTCATTCTCCTGTTTCGACAATTCCGCCTTATTCGCTTCAATCTCCTTGAGGCCTGCCTCAATCTGCCCCAGTACGGCCTCGATGGGTGCAGCGACCTCCGGAGCGCCGAGCTGACGCGCCTGTTCAAGCTGCAAGCGGAGCACTTGCTCCTGTTCCATAAGCTCCGCTTCCTTCAGACTCAGTACGGTTCTTGCTTCGGCAAGCCGGCGTTCACCGCGTTCGATTTCGGCCAGTGCGTCCTCGAGATTCGCCTTGGCCTCTGCTAATTCTGCCTCAGCCTTCGCCGTTTCAGCGGCCAGTTCCGCGCGGGCATCGGCGATCTCCTGCCGCGCTTTCTCCAATTCGCGCTCATATCGCTCATTCACCAGTTTGCTGATCTCATCTTCAAGTTCATCCTGCCAACGCTCAGCAGCCTCATCATACGCTTCACTGTACACTTCGTAGTCATGATCCATGACCAGATATAATTCCTCGTAATACTCAAAGGAAAACCCATCCTCTGGAAGATAAGCAAAACCGGATAATTTCCCGTTTCCCAATGCCGTCGTACCGCGTTCGGTGTTCAGATAATAGGGTGAACGTGCCAATCCCGTTACGATGTATTCGGAATAGTTGAAGCTGTTCTTCGTGCCGTCGGGGTTGTCCTTGGATACGCGAATCACGGTACCGATCATCGATTCCGGGAAGAAGGAGGCATCGAGCAGCAGTTCATTGGGCTGGTCAGGCATGCGTCCCGCCTGCAGATCAGGCCGGTTCACACCGGCTGTGAGCGAATGAGCGCGCAGCACGCCGGTATTGCCCGTCTCATCTTGATAGATGAAGTCTTCGAATACAGCGCCTGCCGCTGTTCTCACCCCTTCGATTCTGCCGGCCCGCTCGATCTCCTCTGCGGTGAACCCGAAAGTGGACAACACGCGGAAATCAAACAACTGATATTCACGAACATACTGATTCACCGTTTCAATCATCGCCGGTTTCGTCTGCCTAAGACCGGCGAAGAAGCCAACTCCCAGAGCGATGATCGCGAAGATGGCCAAGTAGCGTCCCATGCTGCGTGTAATCGTGCGAAGGATGTTCTTGCGATAAGCTCTATTCACGGCGCATCACCACTCGATCTCCGCCACCGGAATGACCCGGTCATTGCGACGTTCTTCCACGATCCGTCCGCTCTTCACGCGGATGATTCGGTCCCCCATAGCCGTGAGAGCCGAATTGTGGGTGATGATCACGACGGTCATGCCGGTCTTGCGGCTGGCATCTTGGAGCAGCTGCAGGACGGACTTGCCCGTCATATAGTCCAGGGCGCCCGTCGGCTCGTCACACAGCAGCAGTTTCGGATTCTTAGCCAGCGCCCGGGCGATGGCGACACGCTGCTGCTCCCCGCCGGACAATTGAGCAGGGAAGTTGTTGGCACGTTCGCTTAAGCCCACTTCCGCCAATACTTTACGGCTGTCCATCGGGCGTTTGGAAAGCTGGGCGGCCATTTCCACATTTTCAAGCGCCGTCAGATTCGGGATGAGATTGTAGAACTGAAAGACGAATCCGACATCATTTCGGCGATAAGCGGCGAGCTGCTTCTTGTTAAAGGCGGATACCTCTTGCCCATCGAGGAATACCTGTCCCTCGGTCAGCGTATCCATTCCGCCTAGAATGTTTAGCAGCGTGGTTTTGCCCGCTCCCGATTCGCCGACGATGATGCAGATCTCGCCTTTCTCAATCTGAAAGCTGGCGTCTGTGATCGCCCGTACTTCCACGTCACCTGTCTTGTATATTTTGCTGACATTGCGAAATTCGATATAACTGCCCATGGTCCATCCACTCCATGATTCCTATTAAAAACTCCCTTAATCCTTAGTATATTTCCACTGCTCCAGCTAAATCAAATAGTCCTTAAAGATCAAGAAACAAAAAGACCAAGCAGGATGCCCCCCGCTCGGTCATGATTATCCCCTTTCTAAGATGTGTTTAGAAAGTTTTAGCCAATTCTTGAGCTGCTTCTACAGCGCGGCTGACAATCTCATCGGCCTCTGCAGGATTGTAATCCATGCCTTCCACGAACAATTGGTGGAAATCCGTAACGCCCAAGAAGGTAAACAGCGTCTTCACATATTGGCTGGCCGGGTCAGAACCGTTGTATACGCCGCCGTTTGCTTGAATATGCAGCACCTTCTTGCCTTCCACCAAGCCTACGGAACCCTGTTCTGTATACTTGAACGTCTTGCCGGCCACGGTGATCGTGTCAAACCACGCCTTCAGACGGGTTGGAATGCTCAGATTCCACAGCGGATTGGCAACAACGATCTTATCATGATCGAGGAAACTGTCCGTCAAGGAATTGAAAAGCGTGACCTTATGCTGCTGCGCCGGCGTCAAAGCATAGAACCGCTTCCCCTGAGCCAGATCATCCCATGCGTTAAGCAGATCGGAATCGATCTCCGGCACTTCGATATCGTAGATATTGACATCCTCGATCTGATCTTCCGGATGACTTTCCCTGTAGGCTTGCACGAAGGCATCGGTGACCTTCATGGATCGGGATTCTCGATTGTACACCGTTGGATGTGCGCGAATGACTAGAAGTTTGGCCATGGTTTCTGTTCTCCTTTTGTCTCTTTTTCGAATTAGATGATCATAAGATCGGCGCCCTATCAATTAACATGCACCGGACATATCCATCTTAACACTTCTAGCCATGCCAAATAAATATTAACGGAGGAGACCTATGGAAAATCTCCACCGAATATGTGTCATCTATGTTAAGACCTTAACGCGGATTTTGTTCGTGCAGCTTCAGCCTCCGCTTGCCGGATACCTTTGGCAATCTGTTCGCGATCACGCTGCATCTCTGCATAGATCGCTTCTGTAAGCAAATAGGAGATGAGGGATTCGGCACCGCAGTTAAGGTTTGGTCCTTTGCTGTGCAAGCCGTCATAACAGCTGCCGTCCCGTTCATCCACCATGATGACGCCTAAGTCGTTGCTTCCGTGGAACCAGTTATGGCATTTTTCAACAATCCTCGTATAGTCCTCGTTCCCTGTAAGCCGAAAAGCTTTATCAGCAGCCAAGGCCAGCTTCATCACATCGATCGGCTGCTGATCCCACATCGCGCGATAATCCAAACGGCACCAGCCTTGGTTGCCGACAGGGCGAATATCCCCGTTTTCGTTCAGACAAATCTTGATAAGGAAGTCGAGACTCTCAAGGGCAATCTCCAGCCATTCCCTTCTTCCCGTCGCCTCATGCGCCCACAACATGCCCCAAGGAAGCACGCCGTTGCTGTAGGTCATCTCCGGCAAATACCACGGCCACTTGGACGAGGAGTATCGCCGATAGGAATCGGCCAGCTGCTCTCCAGTCGTGCGGATGCGCTGTTCCAGCTCTCCTTGACCGGATAGACCGACTGCCTTGACGTCGACCTTCGCGCGGTACAGCAGTCCGTATGCCGCCGACAGATATGCAAGACCCCGCGGATGGTGGATGATGTCGGCGATAGAAAGGGCCCGCTCGAGGACCGTCTTCGCTGCCAAATGGTAAGAGGACATCCGCTCGCTCGTGATCACCTTAGCACAAGCCCAGATACAGCGTGCCAAGCAATCATCGGAGGATCTCCTCGGCTCCTGAAGCCGCTCGTAAGTATAGTCATTGTGAAAATGTCCGTTCTCTTGCTGCGCCCACACCAACCACGCCATATAGGTCTCTGCAAGACGCATCAGCAGAGAGCGATCCTCATCCTTGCACAATTCCAACCAGTCGATACAAGCCCAGAGGGCTCGCGCTTGATCATCTGTACTGTATCCTTCCTCGCGTCTAGGAAGGATACCCAAGGCGTGTTCGATGATGCCGGTATCATCGGTCAGCCGCGCCAGATGATCAAAGCGAACCGAATACCGGTTCAAGTTTGCTCACCTCTGTGAAGAGTCGGTGATGCTCCTGGCCGGATTTTGACCAGTACATCGTTTCGCCGATCTTCTCGATGCGGCGTGCGACGGCCTGGAGTTTCACTTCGTTGCGAAGCAGCTCCAACAGCCTCTCCTTCCAAAGCTCTTCGTCCTCATAAGGTATTAACAGTTGAGGCTCATCCGCCAGCAAGTCCTGCGCATAGCTGTACGGCGTGGTAAGTACAGGTCGCCCAAGACCAACTGCATAGGCGAGCGTTCCGCTTGTAATCTGCTCCATCCCTGGGTATGGGGTAACATAGATGTCACAAGCCGTCAACATCTGGATCAACTCATTCTCTTCAAGATAACGGTCGACCATGACGACATTGGACTCGATCCCGCTGCTGCGAATCATCGACCACAGTTCTTCGCGGTAGCTTTCGCCCTCCCATTTTCTTACTTCCGGGTGGGTTTGACCGACGATCGCATACAAGACATCAGGAACTTCCTCCGCAATATCCGGCAGAATCTCCAAGATTCGCTCGATGCCCTTGCCGCGGCTGAGAAGTCCGAAGGTCATCAACACTTTGCGGCCTTGCCAGCCGAGCTGTTTCTTGTAAACACCACGTCGCGCGAGATCAGGCTCCGGTGTACCATGGGGGATGAAGACGATTTTGTCCTGCGGGATGCCGAAGGATTCATGGAGATAGGTGACGGCCTTGCGGTTCATGACGATGATACGTGCACTTCGCTCAGCGATTTCACGCTGAACCGAGGCATAAGGTTCACGCGGTTGCTTGAATACGGTGTGGAAAGTCGTAACAAGCGGTTTCTTCAATCGTCGAATGAGGGACAGGATATAACTTCCGGCTTCGCCGCCGAAGATGCCGAATTCGTGCTGCAATGAAACAACACCAACATCCGATCGATTGATCTGGTTGGCCAGCTTGATGTAATCATCCTCGCTGTCACGCGGGAGCGGCCACAGAAGGGTGTCCCCATTGCCGTCGTACAGATGGTCAGACAACACTACAACCGGGTCCTTCGGTTTCCATTCCTTCGCTGCATGGACCGCTTGTCTTAGGTGATAAGTATACGTTGCGATGCCGCAGCGTTTGGGCGGATAAGTGCTGATATAAGCAACACGCGTCATGCTTGCAGTGCCCCCCATCTGTTGATGATCGCTTCATGAAGGATATGCCGTGAACCGATCTCCAGACCGCAGCCGAAGATGCAATTCTTCAGTATCGCTCCTTCGTTCACCACACAGCCATCCCATAGAATCGTCTCCGAGCAGCGCACATGATCCGCGATACGGCAGTTGTCCCCGATTACTGTATAAGGTCCGATCACAGAACGCTCCCCGATCACGACATTGTCACCGATCAGCACGGGCGGGACGATCATCGTTCCAGAACCGATGACGCTGTTCTTTCCAACCCAGATCCCTTCGCCACGTGGTTCACCGGGAATGGCAATCCCATTCTTGCGATCCAACAGGTCCCAGTGAATCTGCCGGTATCGATCCTTCGTTCCCATATCTGCCCAGTAACCTTGAATCAAGGTGCCGTATACTCCAGCATCTTGTTGGATGAGCATTGGGAACGTCTCCCGTTCGATGGAAACTTCGCGATGAGCCGGGATCAACTCCAATACGCGTTTGTTCATGATATATATGCCAGCATTAATGCGATTCGACGGTGCTTCCTTCAGACTCGGCTTCTCAACGAATCTCAGGATCTTTCCTTGTTCATCTTGTTCCACGACTCCAAACTGCGTCGGATCCTCTACTTCCGTAAGTCCAATCGTTACCATGCCGCCATGGGACTTGTGATAGTCCAAGAGCGGTTTCATCTCGATCTCATGGACGATATCCGAATTGATCGCCACAAACTCATCATCTAAATAGCGTTCAGCATTTTTGATTGCACCTGCGGTGCCAAGCAGCGTAGTCTCCAAAGCATATTGAATGGAGACGCCCCATTTGCTGCCGTCCTCAAAATAATCCCGTATCTTGTCAGGATGATGTTTTACGGCAATGACGAAACGTTCAAATCCCTGTTCACGCAAATGGATGATCAGGTGTTCAAGCCAAGGACGATTACCAACGGGCGCCATCGGTTTCGGCAGATGCTCCGTCAACGGCATCAACCTCGTACCTAGACCGCCAGCTAACAGCAATACATTCATCTTGCATATCAACTCCCCGTTCCTAACGTGATAGAGATGGACCAGCGACACTGCCAAGGGACACTATGCCATCTCCTGCAACACCCCCTCTTCAAGAAATTATAAGCAATTATTAGCACTCAACAAAAACGAGTGCTAATAATATGATATCGAACCATAATTTAATCCTTCAAACGTTGATTTTGTTTGAATAATTTCAAATTTTTCGATTATGAAGGATTTTATTAATTTAGATCGTTGTATGAGGGATTTTCTTGCGAAATCACGGTGCTGGGAATTCCAAATTAGTGTTAGGTGCAGTTCTGGTCTCTTCTCGCAAACGATATTGGTTGCTTCATTCAGATCTCCTACATACAAGCACGTTTTACGGGGATGGGAATACGATATGGCATAACCTGTGATCTTCGTCTAGAAAGGTGTGATGGAATATGACGAATCGGGTACAGGGCTCTGCGCTTCACTATTTCGCTGAGGGGAATACCGCCCGCGGTTCTGTCAGCTTGTTTGACTCATCCTTGCAAGACCTCGACCGAATCTACATCCTCAAAGGCAGCCCGGGCAGCGGCAAATCCACCCTGATCCAAAGGATCGCCCGCACCTGGCGGGACAGGGGGTATGAGGTCTGGCTGCTCCACTGCGCAAGGGACCATACTTCGCTGGACGGCGTCATCATTCCGCAGCTGAAAGCCGGCATCGTCGACGGCACCCCGCCCCACGTCGTCGAACCGCGGCTGCCGGGGGCTGTGGAGGAATACATCCATCTCTCCGAAGCTTGGGACGCTCACTTCCTGCGTCAGCAGCGAGACCAGCTGATGCGCATTCAAGATGAGATCGATCGATGCTATGCCGAAGCATATGCTGGCTTCGCCGAAGCGCTGCAAGTACATGATGAGTGGGAAGCGATCTATATCGAACATATGGACTTCGCTGCCGCCGATCGGCTCGCTGAGCGGTATATTGAACTGCTCTTTGCGGACAAGAAGCGAAAGGAAGGACCAAGCCGCGCGAATCATCGTTTCCTCGGTGCGGCTACGCCGATTGGGGCAGTGGATTACGTCCCCAGCTTGACACGGGGACTGCCGCGGCGATATTTCATCAAAGGACGCCCCGGTTCGGGCAAATCGACCATGCTCAAGCGACTAGCCAAGGAAGCCGGCGAACGCGGCTTCGATGTGGAGGTTTATCATTGCGGTTTTGATCCGAACAGCGTGGATATGATCATCGTCCGCGAACTAGGCCTTGCTGTATTCGACAGCACGCAGCCCCATGAGTATCATCCAGAACGAAGCGGCGATACGATCATTGATATGTACACTGCCTGCATCAAACCGGGAACCGATGAGCGATTCGCGCAGCGTCTTCAGGATATCGAATCCCGGTACAGGACGAAAATGAAGCATTCAACGCAGCTGTTAGCGGAGGCCAATCGCTTGCATCGCAAGCTGGAAGCCATCTATAGCCAAGCGATGGATTTTAATCTGGTTAATCAGATCCGCGAACAGATCGAGAAACAGTTGCAAGAGATAGCTAACTCTCTTTAAGGGTGCAGCAAAGGGAGGACCGCCTGCCATCGCCGGCGGGTCCTCCATTTTTGTACAAATGAATCAGCTGCGTACAACCTGCTCCTCATTCACTTCTGCGGCCAGTTTCAATTCCAGGGATGGAGTCAGTCCATTGATCTGAATCTGCTTCGTCTCCGGACCCGTGATCTCAACGATCTGATCCTCTGCTTTCTCCGTTGTCAGATGCATCTCATCGATGTTCACATTAGCACATTGATGGAACAATGCGGCCTTACCCTTACTGGTCTGGACAGTGACATTGGAGAATTCGACATTGCAGGCGTTCCGGCATACGATGCCTTCCTCACTAAGGATCTTCAGGTTCACCATCGTGATCTGATCGATCGGCATCTCCGGCAATCCATTGATCAATACCGCTTTCACTGCGCCGCGGCAGACGATATCCTTGATGTAGATCTTGCGGAAGATCGGCGTCTCCTCGGATACGGGGTGCTTCTCATCGCCGCCGTACTCACCGGAACCCTCACGATAGTCATAGTACAAATTAAAGGAGATCGCATCGCCGTCGATTTCCTTCATGCGGATGTCCTCGATCACGATGTTCTCCACCACACCGCCGCGGCCCCGGCAGCTCTTGAAGCGGATTCCGATATCCGTGCCGATGAAAGTGCAGTCCGTCACCCGCACATTGCGCACCCCACCGGACATCTCACTGCCCACCACGATGCCGCCGTGTCCATGATAGACGGTGCAGTTCCGCACATGGATATACTCGCTCGGCATGCCAAGCTTACGACCGGGTTCATCCTTGCCTGACTTAAGGCAGATCGCATCATCTCCGACGTCGAAAGTGCTGTTCTCGATGAGAACATACTTGCAGGATTCAACGTCCAGACCGTCTCCGTTCTGCGAATACCAAGGATTGCGCACACGGACATTGCGCACGGTGATGTGCTCGGATGCCCAAGGATGGAGGCACCATGCAGCAGAATTTTGGAACGTCGGCCCATCCAGAAGGATGTACTTGCAGAAACGGAAACTGAGCATGTTCGGACGCAGGAAATCACGTACAGGCTTGTACGCTTCGGGATCATGAATCTCTTTGGCAAACAGCTCTTCGACAAGGGCGCCGCCCTTCCATGCAGCCTCTGACGGGTACCAGGTCGTCCCGCTGTCGTCCACTACACCGCCGGAAGCCACTAATCTGTTCCATTGGTTCTCGGTCATCTTCCACTTCTTAACAGGACGCCATACTTCCCCGCCGCCGTCGAAGATGCCGTCGCCGGTAATCGCGATATGCTCCGCGCTTTCGGCATCCAGCGGTGAGCGGCAGCGCACCGTTTGCCGTCCTTCGAAGCTGGAAAGCACCAGCGGATAATCATCGAAATTTTTGCTGAACATAATGAGTGCCCCGGCTTCCGTGTGCAATTCGATGCGGCTTTGGAATACGATGGGGCCGGTAAGCCACACGCCCTTCGGGATGATCACCCTGCCCCCGCCTTGCTTGGCCATATGCTGGATAGCCTTGTTGATCGCCTCGGTATTGTCCGTGAATCCGTCTCCAACAGCACCAAAATCCATGATGGATACGGAGCGGTCCGGGATCTCAGGCAGACGTACAGGAGGCATGTTGAAACGCTTCCAATCCTGTATTGAATTTACATGCAGATTGTTCATTGCTTCCACCTACTTGTCCAAGTGATGTGATAGATTCATCCTTGTCTATCTTTAAATTTATTGTATATAGTATTTATAGTAAACTCTTCTTGATTTTTTGCTGTTATCGCCTTAAATTTTGCTTTTTTTGTCCTTTTGGGGATATCAGGAGGGATAGTCGATGACCGATGGTTCGGCGAACGAACGCTTAGAGCCCAAATACCGCATCGAAGACGAGTGGAATTTTTCGATTCAGCGAATGTACAGGCAAGGATTCAATGCGATGAAGCGGCCCCATTCGCATGATGCTTATGAGATCTACTATTTGCTGCAGGGCGAACGAGTATATTTTATGAACGGCAATGTCACCACCGTGTCGAAGGGAGAGATGATGTTCATCAATCCGGATGATCTCCACTCAACGGCCAGTTCAGAGACCATGCCGGAGTTTGAGCGAATTCTTGTCAACTTCTCCCATGACTTTGTCAAACAAGCAGATAAGGAAGTCGCTGCGCTTCTCCCTCTTGAACAATCGCGTTTGATCCGTTTCCCCGTGCAGGAACAGACGCTTGTAGAGCAGATTCTGGAGCGGATGATCCTGGAATGCAAGCGGCAGGAACCGAACTATGTATCCTATGTCCGATCGCTGCTGAGCCAGCTGATCATCATCATCAGCCGCGTCAGCCGCATGGAAGGCGCGACGATCAACTATGCGCATCCGATGCATCATAAGATCTCAGAGATCGCACTGTATATCAATCGGCACTTCCATGAACCGTTAACCCTCGACAAGATCGCCGAGCAATTCTACATCAGTCCCTCCTATTTAAGCCGGATCTTCAAGAAGCTTACGGGATTTCATTTCCGCGAGTACCTTCAAGTGGTGCGCATCCGTGAAGCACAGAAGAGATTAGTTGAAACCAATGATTCGGTTCAGCGCATATCGGAGCAAGTGGGATTTGAACATATCGCACATTTTAACAAGACCTTCAAAAAGCTGACGTCCACAACACCGCTCAAATATCGCAAAGCCCATCGCAAACACGAACACACCAAACGCTGATCCTCGATCATCGTATGCTGTACCTAATTTGCACAACCTAATATTTATAGCCAAGCATTCCGCAGCACTTCCCCATTAACCGTTCCACAACACCAGCACCAAGATCGACCAGCACGAAGTCAGCACACCGACGGCACCCAGTATAGGATACATAAAGTATCGTGTACCTTTCTGAGTTCGTTCGCGCTTATAACGGGTATACAAGATCACACATGAGCTTACGATTAAGATGAAACTCACTGCTGTTAAGATATTGAGATAAGTGACCGGCGGCAGATCAGCCATATGCCGGTTCAAGAAGTAAGCCATATCCTGACCGAATATGCTGATTAATACCGCTGGAACAAAACAGAGCCATAAGATGCCATTCGCATTTCTCATCATCATCACTCCATAATCATTGGCTTAGGCGGTTCTCTAATCCTTCGCTAGTTGCTTGTGCCTTTATTATTCCAGGAAGTTGCATGATTGTGCAACGCGCAATAACATCTCCAACCCTTTCTACTAACGGAACGTCATGCTGCTGCACGAAAGATCCGCACAGTGGTGCGGGTCTTTCGTGTTTTGGGGTACGATAGATGATATCATGATTTTGACGCTGCTTATAACGCAGCTTATGATGCTATGCGTTGCTTGGCTTGTTCATATAGGCCGGCCATGCCACCATACAATGTATAGAAGAAGCCGTCCGGGGCGTCAAGGGAGAAGGAAAGGTATTGCTTGGGATCCGTGTCTCCCAACATTTTCTCGAATAGACGTGCGGTATCATAAGCATAGAAGCAAAAATGCGTGAACTGGAAATCCGGCATTTTCTCATAAATCATGACGACTTCAGCTGCATATTCATCAAGATGCCGGGCGGCTTCTTGGATCATCGATACGGCATCCTCAATGGAAACTTGAATCTTAATGGTTCTCTCATCAACGATTGTCACGTTCGCCATTACCGGGGCCTCCTTTTGCTCATCTTCTTAATTCATATCATTTCCGCAGTTAACCCCGTCGTTCCATACTGCAAGCGTATATTTGAAGTACGCATCCAAAGGTGTATTCAAAAATACACAATCAAACTTTAGTAATCTTCACTTGGAAGGTTTCCGGACCCTGCTCGAGATATTCCCAGGTGAACTCGTTTGGGTGCATCGCGTTCAATTGGTAGTGAAGCGGTACAGGATCATGGTCATTGATGATCAACATGGCTTCCTTCGATGCAAGGCTGTGGAAAGTTTCGAAAATCACTTTATGTTTCAACTGCGGCGGATATTCGGTTACCCGTACTGTTGCTTTAAATTCACTCATTTCATTCATCCTCCTGTAGTGCAAACTGGTTTCAATGGCATTCATGATAACAAACATGATCAACCGCTCGAGTGATGCTCATCACATTCTAACACAGAACATAGGGGGCCAGCTTAAAGCAAAAGATTGAGATTAACAAGAGATAATCATGGATGGGCGGTAGATGCTAGGCAGGGCTAAAAAAATTTAGAGTTTAATCCGAGGTAATGGAGGCGATAGGCAGAAGATGTATAGAGATTGCTGATCAAGCACTGAAGAGAAAAATATAGACGATATATATGAGATAAGCAGATATGAGCATCAGACACAGATCAAATCTTGGCTTAATGCAGTGATGCGGGTCACACAGAGCGGTATTGGGCTGTGTTAGATTACAGGTAGAATTGGGAAATAAGGAGTGAGAAAGAGATGAGTGCAGAGCAATTTACCTTTGACGATATGAAGATGGTCGAGCGCGCTAAACTTGGTAATAAAGTACCGTTGGAGCTGTTTCGAACGATCCGTCTAATCGGAATGTATCAGGGTCTTCCGCTCGGCGGCAGGGGAACGACGGTGACCATCGGCCGCAAGATCGGTGAGAATCTGCCTGTACATACGCTCGATGATCTTCTTGCTCTATTCGAAGAGCTCAGGATCGGGATCCCAAAGGTGATACACGGCGAACATACCATGAAGATCGTGATTGAGGATTGTTTCTGCAGCGGGCTTCCCGTATTAGAAGGCAAGTTTGTGTGCGATTTGGAAGGGGCGATCATGGAGGGAGCGCTCAATAAAATCATGGACAAGCGCGTATCCGTGCGAGAGATCAAGTGCAATGTGAACGGGGACGAGCATTGTGAGTATGAAGTACGTTTGTAAATGTAACAATGCAAAATTACAAAAACAGATCATTTCATAAGTCTTTGTGTTGAAACGGTTTAGAAAAAGTAGGATACTGAACTAAACAAAGTATAACAGGAGGGATAGTCGTGGATGTGTTGCAGGCTATCGAGAAACGCCGTGAGATTACCCAGTTTAAACCGGATCCACTCCCCCAAGACATCATAGACAAACTACAGCGCTCGCTGTATCTGGCGCCGGCGGGCAATAACCTCAAATCGCGGGAATTCATCTTCGTCACCGATCGCGAGATGCTGAACCAGTTGACCTCAACCACGCCATATATGAAATGGTTAGAACAAGCAGCAGCAGCGGCCGTGATCATCGCTCGTCCCGATGTGAGCAAATATTGGCTGCAAGATGCTTCGATCGCGGGCGGTTTCCTATGGTTGACCGCAGTATCCTTAGAGCTCGGAGCAGCCTGGGGAGCCGTCTATCATTCAGAAGACGACGAAGAATCCAAACGTCGTGAAGATTACGCACGGGAGAAGCTGAACATACCGGATGTATATCGAGTGGTTGCGATCATCGGCCTAGGATACCCGGCAGCGGAACCAGCACCTAAAGACATGGATCCGATGGATGAAGTCCTGCATCGGGAGCGGTTCGGCGGAGTGAATTCCATAAAGTGAATCCATCATAAACAACAATACGGATACAATCCTCGGCTAGGTCAATGGGGATGGTTATCATCCTTCACTAGTTACTTGTGCCTTTATTCTTCCAGGGAGTTGCATGATTGTGCAACGGATTAGAATACGGTTAAGTGATTGACACGATCGCTTTATTTTGTTCAGATAGCAGATTTTGTCCTAAATTTAGGA
>NZ_BMAQ01000015.1 GCF_015472005.1 Insulibacter thermoxylanivorax
CCTATTTTTCGGACAAAACCGCCGCAAAACCAGCTCCTGCACCCGTTACGAATCACGGAGCCCAATCTCCTATAACCTGCAACAACTCAGCTTTATACACGGCTGTGCATAGCCTCATTACGACAACGAATAATTAAACAAACCCCGAGGAGGAATCCCCGGGGTTTAAAGTGACCGTATGTTAATCGATGATCTCAAACGTATATTCTCGTGACAGTTTGATGACTCTGCGGTTTGGACGGCGGATCAGGACATCTTTGTCATCCCAAGCCACAACGTAACCCTTGACATCATTCTCCGGGTTCGCATCACGTATGACTCGGACTTTGACACCACTCTGCCGAAGAGATTCCAATTGCTCTTCAGATATCATCCATGGTCGCCTCACTTATCGATTAGTGTTGCTTCGTTCGATAGATTGCAGAAGTTAATCGAGTTAGATATGCATTATCAGAACCATGTCATCTGCTCAGCCAACATGCTCTTTCGAGTCGTGATACCATTCATCCAGCACCTTGCTGGACATCACGCGATTCCTCACGTATTCAACCTGATTGGGCGTAAATTTATCCTTCCAATCGATTGAAAGTTCTTCGCAGAGCTTCACGATCGTAAGCAGTTCAGACCACGCTACATAGCGTTTATACCAAAAAAACTGAGGATGCTCCATCATATAGGGATACAGATCATCAAACTCCGTATGTTTGCAGTCGAGGGCTCGCTCGAAATGCGTCTTGGCTTCCGTCAATTTGCGTTCCAGATGATCGAGCACATTGCGGTTTTGATCCATACTTACCCTCCTCCCTGACTTTACATTTCATTATAAATGATATAACAAGCGGTTAAAAGACGAAATCCCCATGTAAAAGTTGCAATTTCCTAATCCGCAAACTGCACGATCCCGCCCTCTAAAGAGCGGATCTTGACCAGCGTTTCGACGCGTATGCCCATCGCCCGGATCGCATCTGCGCCCTGCTGAAAGCTCTTCTCAATGGCGATCCCCCAGCCTGCGATCCCGGCTCCGGATTGCTTCACGATGCGCATCAATCCCCTGGCTGCATCGCCGTTGGCGATCAGGTCGTCGATGAGCAGTACATGATCATCGGGCGACAGCAGCGAGCGCGGTACGACGATATCGGTGACGATGCCCTTGGTGAAAGAGGGCACCCGTTCACAGTACGCATCCTCATCGGTGACCCGCGTCTTCTTGCGCCTCGCAAAGACGAAGGGCACACCAAGATGATAAGCCGCGGCAAAGGCAACGGAGATGCCCGACGACTCGATGGTCAGCACCTTCGTCACCCCATCATCCCTGTACAGCTCTGCGAATCGCTCACCGATCTTCATCATAAGTTGCGGATCAATCTGATGGTTGATCACCTGATCGAGGTTCAGCAGATGATCATGAACCACGCTGCCTTTGTCCAATATGGCTTGTTTTAAGATGTCCATCTTCCGCCCTCCATTCCAACCGATGAGTTCGCGTCTTGAACTTACGCCATATCAAAATAAAGATTGCCGCCGCGTAAGCAGCCGCCCGAGCGTGCTTTATCCCACATTTTGCTGTTGAATTCGGCGGGGATCAGCGAATATCACCTTTGTTCTACCCTTCTGGAATCCATTATGATGAATTCACGTCCGCTGTGTAACCAAGTATATTCATGTATGTCATGCATGTTCTTATGTGGTCATATGTAAACTTGTGTAAGTATATGCAAATGTGCACAATAAGTGTAATTGCATTCATCATTTGCAAATCTGCGCTGCAAGTTTAACTGCATGTCACCATCTGTGTACAGCAGGCGTTAATATGTACTGCATATGCGGCTGTCTGTGACCACAACCATGCCTAATCATGGATAACAAGCGTGCGGCAGTGAAGACCTTATTAGCACCAAGAAAGGAAGATGCATGATGATCAAAGGTCGTTCGTCCCACTTGTCGTTCGTTTATCCTCTACTTATATTAATCCTGTTCCTGACCGCCTGTCAAAATCTAGATTCCAGCCCCGCCGCTGCCCCGGGCAAAGAGCCGAACGTCCAGCAAGCCGGCACATCCCTTATGACCGATGAATCCGAAGAACAACATGCGCCGCAGCATGCGCTGGAGGGCGGAGCACAACATGAGCCGGTGAAATCGCCGGCAGCCGCAGAACTCCCCGGCTTCAGACTGCTCGGCTTCGCCCTTCAAGAACCGATGTCCTCCGTGATCGCCCAATACGGCTATGCCGATGAGCAGTTTACGATGGAAGACGGTGAGGAAGTGATCATCGTACACTATTATCCCGGCTTCACCATCGGCTGCAACCATCAGAGAGGCATCCACTTCATCGATGTCTATTCCGCGAACATCGATCCGCAGCTCGATGGGCTTCAGATCGGCAGCACGCGCATGGAAGCCCTGGACATCCTGGGCGAACCGCTGCAGCATACGTTATCCGTGATCATGTACGAACGGGAGGGCACGATCCTTAAGCTGGATATCGATCATACCAGCGATCAGATCGTCTCCATCAAGCTGTTCGCGGCGGCATCCTCGTAACTTCCTGTCCCCATCCCGCAGGTTAGTCATGGAATCGCGTTCCCGAACATAACTTGTACTAATGTGGTCAAGCTTGCTTGATCCATGCAAGGCGATGGGAGGGAACAATCGTTTGTGAAAAAAAACATGCAAGTGCTGCAAGTAGCTTTTACTTATATGGGAACCGTCGTTGGTGCAGGATTTGCGACTGGGCAGGAAATCCTGCAATTTTTTACACGCTTCGGCAACTTAGCTGCTTTGACGATCCTCCTGACGACCATCTTCATCTGCTGGTTGGGAACGAAGATCATGCTGCTCGCCAATGAGATCCAAGCCGCCTCCTACGAAGACCTCAACCGCCATCTCTTCGGCGACCGGGCCGGCCGCTGGATCAGCCTCATCTCGATGTTGAACCTATTCAGTGTCAGCGCCGTCATGCTGGCGGGAGCGGGCTCCGTCTTTCACGAGCAGTTCGGCATCCCCTATCAGCTTGGCTTGGCGCTGACCATGGGGCTGGCATACATCCTTTTGATTCGCGGCATCTCCTCGATCCTCACCGTCAATACGATCGTCGTGCCGATCATGCTCCTCTATACCATCATCGTCGTCATCGTCACCGCTCATACCCCGATGGCGAACAACTGGCTTCTGCTTACGAGCATCGAATCCCCGCTGAAGATGATCGCCTATGCTTTCTTATATATCGCCGGCAATCTCGCCCTCGCGCAAGCCGTGCTGGTGCCAGTCGGCACGAGCATCGCGGACCGCTCCGTCCTGCGCTGGGGCGGATACCTCGGCGGGGCGGGCATCGGCTTCATGCTGCTCGCCGGCCACTATGCCCTGTCCGCCCACATGCCCGGCATCATGCAGTACGAGATCCCGATGGGGCAGACGGTAGCGATGCTGGGGTATACGATTCAATTGCTCGTCATCTTCATCATCTTCGCTGAGATCTTCACAACATTGCTGTCCGATGTCTATGGATTAACGCTGCAGATCCGGCAGCACACCGGCTGGAACCAGCCGCTGCTCATCGCACTGGTGCTGATGGCCAGCTACTTCATCAGCTTGATCGGCTTCAGCACACTGCTCTCGATCCTCTATCCGCTGTTCGGTCTGATCAGCCTGCTATGGCTTTCCATGATGTTCATGAAAACCTCCGCCAACTGACTTACCGGAAGGAGCAGCTTAAACACCCTGCCAACGCGTCAGGTCGATCAACTGCGTCTCGGGCAGGGTGCCCGCGATCAGCCGGCGCATGTGATCATGACAGGTGAAGATGAGCACCTGGCGCCGCAGGCTGACCTCCCGCACAACTTCTAAGCAGCGCGCCGCCCGCCCCGCATCGAAATTCACGAAGATATCATCCAGCACCACGGGGAGCGGATCCTCCATAGGATAAGCATCCAACAACGCAAAGCGCATCGCCAGATACAGCTGTTCCGCCGTCCCGCGGCTAAGCCGGGCGGTATCGAGCTGCACGCCGTCTCGGCGCTCCAGCAGGAAGCGCTGCTCGCCGAAGGGCGCAAGGATCCGGACGTACCGGCCGCCGGTGATCATCGCCATATAGCGCGAGGCGACGCGCAGCACCTTCGGCTGCTTCTCCCGTTCATACAGCTCCTGCGTTCGCTTCAGCAGGCCCTGCGCCATCAGCAGGGTCAAGTACTCCTTCGCCTGCTTATGCAGTTCTGCGATCCTCTCCTCCCGCTGCTGGACAATCTCCGCATGAGCTTCTCCTTCACGCAGCTTCGTCAGTTCCAGCTCCAGCTTCGCCCGCTCGTCCCGCAGTTCGCTCGCCTGCTGCTCCCATGCGGCGATCGTCTTGGAAAGTTCCTCGCGCTCCGCAGCTAACTGCGCTCCCCCGGTTTGCTCCAGTGTCTGCCGCAGCAGAGGATAGCGCTCCGGCGTCACCAACCACTCCAAACGCAGGCGCGTTTCCCGGATCGTCTCCGCAAGCTGTCTTCGCCGTTTGCTGAGTGCCGCCAACCGGCGGTAATCCTCCTCATCCTTCGCTCCGACTTCATCCCACAGCGCGCGGATCCTCGCCTCCGTCTGCCGGATGCGCGCTTCCAGATGCTGCGCTTCTTCCGCCCGCTGCTCATACTGCTGCTGCAGGTCTTGCCGGCGTTTCCAGCGCTCCGCTTCCTGTGCCGTCAGTTCAGCGGCCTTGCGGGCAGCAGCCGCAGCATCGGCAGAAGAATCATACGGCACAGCCAAGGCTTCGCACAGTGCGCTGACCCGCTGTTCATAGGCGGCGATTCGCTCCTTATAGCCTTGGATGCGCATCGCGGCGCTGTCGCGATGGCTGATCGTCTGAAGCACGCGATCGATTAGATTGTAGAGCTCGCCGGCAGTCTCCGGTTTGAGGCTGCGAGGCAGTTCCCGCTCCGCCAGCCAGGCCTGCCACTTCCTCTCCTGCTCCGCGAGCCGTCGCCGGCATTCCTCCAGGCGCTTGTCGGCTGCTTCACGGCGGGTCTGGACTTCGGCGATCTTCCGCTCCAACTCCTGCAAGCGGTCTCGATGCCGCTGCATCTTCAGTTCATCGGCTTGCAGTTCTTCGAGATCCCGCTCTATACCAGCGATGATCTCCTCCGCCAGGGCAATCGTCCAGCCCTCGTCCCCGCGTTCCCGTGCAGCGGCAGCATAGGCAGCATAGACTTGCTCCGCCTCGAGCAGGCCCTCCAGCATGCGTCGTACTTCCCCTCCGTGCCGCTCGCTGCTGCGCCGGACCTCGGTCTCGCTGCGCTGTCCCTCCCGCTTCTGCGCCCGCATCGATAGAGCATATGCGGCATAGAGCACCAGCGCTGCAGCAGTTGCGACGGCGCCGGCAAGGTGGTTGTCGGTGAAGAAGAGCACCGCCGCGATGGCAAGAAGCAGCCCGAGGAAGGCATGCACCATCCCCTGTGTGCGCTTCATGAACCGCTCCGATGCGGCTCGGCGCCGTGCCTCGGCCTCTCGCTCCCATTCGGCGCGCCGCCAGTTGTCGAGAGCGCTGCGCAGCGATTGCAGCTGCCTGCGCCGCAGACCCGGCGCCAGTTCGAGCAGCCGCCTTGCCGGATGGTGCTGGATCTTCTCCAGCATCGGTCCGATCTCGCCGGCGAGTTCCCTCCGCCGCAGCGCCAGATGCTGCCCCTCCTCCTCCAGTTTCGCCGCGTCCTGCTCCGCCGCTTCCGCCTGCCGCTCCATCGCCGCCAGCGTATCTCGGAACTCATAAATCGTCGTGCGGTCATGCAAAGAAGGTTTGAGGCGCTGCACATCCGCTTCCGTCCAATTCGCATCGATCTGAATGAGCTGGACCCGCACCTGCTCTTCCAGCCGCAGCTTCTCTTCGCCGGCCTGCTTGAGCTCCGCTTCCAACGCCTCGATCATGGCCGCTTCTTCGGCAAGCTCCTCCGCTTCCCTTCGCCGTGCGAGCCGCTCCTCCTGCGGCTGAATCCCGCTGAGCTCTGCGGCGAGCCGCTCCATTCCTTCGCTGAGCTGGGCATGCAGACTGCGGAGCTCTTCCAAACGCGATTTCTCCTCCTCAAATCGCTGCAGCCCATCCTCGGGGAACGCCCTGCCGACTGACCGCTCCATCTGAACTTGCGATTCCTTCCCCGCCGACCCGCCTAAGTCCTCCGGTCCAATTTGCTCCATCAGCTCGTCTAATTCCGCCAGCTCCGTCTCCGCGGCACGCAGCTGCATCCAGGGCTCCTGGGACTGCAGGCAGATCTCCAGCCACGCCTGCTGGTCACTCGCCTCTTGCAGCTTCATATCCAGCTTCCGGATGTCTTCTTCAAGCGCCGCCAGCCGCTTCTGCTTCATGCCGTATTCTGCAGCTTCCCCGCGCAGCTGACGAAGCTTGGCATCGATCTCTGCAAGCTCCTCCGCAAGCTGGTTGATGGACTGCTTCTTGCCGCGGGGTTTGAAGCGTTCGTCGAGTTCCGCCTGCAGCTCCTTCCCCGCATCCAGCACCAGCGAGCCGCTGATGCCGAAACCGCTGCTGAACAGATACGGGTTGATCTCCTCGGCTTGCAAGGTGCGGATCTCCTGCAGCTCCGCCAGCCCGAAAGCGAAGATATTCTTATATACTTCACCGGTAAGATCGCCGATGAGCGGACGCAGCAGTTCTTCTCCCCCGCTTCGGCCGTAGTCCAAGCGCACTGTCGCCGCGCCGCGGGACAGCCTGCGGCCGGCCGCACCCGGGGCATCGAATCGTTCGATGCGGTAACCGCGGCCCTGTGCATCGCACAGTACCAGAGCGCCCCCATGCACGCCGCCGTGGAGCGGTTCATAGCGGTCCGGCTGATTGCGCTGTGCAAATCCGAACAACACCGCGCGGATAAACTGCATTAAGGTGCTCTTACCCGCTTCATTAGGTCCATATAACAAAACCGTCGGCGCCTGCGGTGACAGATCGATGGTCACATCGCGCAGAGCGCCGAACCCATGTACTTCGATCCGGGTGATCTTCATCCCGCTTCTCCTCCTAACAGCTTGTCCAGCAGCCACTCTTCCGCCTGTTCCAAGCATTCCACCAGTTCATCCGGCTCCTGCGCTGTGAGGAAATTCCCTCCGCTCCGGGTTCCATGGTCGTGAAGATATCTGCCGGCCTTCGAGCGCAGCAGATCTGCCAGCAGCTCTTCGGCATACTGCCGCAGCGCCGTCTCATCCTGCCTGAGTTCAGCTGCTGTACGGAGCAGATCTCCGACGAAATGTTCCTGCTCCAGCCAATAATCGCGTTCGATAAGGCCGCTCGTGCGCACCCTGCAGCCCTCGATCCAGACGAAGCAGCTGCCGGCCTGCTGCTCACAGAGCTGAACTTCACGTTCATTCCAGTCGGCGATCACATCATCGAGGAAGGCGGTCTGCATGAGCACGGAGTGAAGCTCCGTACGGCCGGTTAAGATCAGGCGGACGACCGCCGGCCGCCCATCGGTTTGCTCCCGCAGCAGCGCAAGCTGTTCTTCGATGCGCTCCTTAACCTGCTGCTCATCGGCAGCCTCCTTCAGATTCACCGTCAGCTTAAGCCAACGCACGCTGTCCGCCGCATGGAAACGCAGCTGCACAGCATGGTCCTCGTCCACATCGACGATATAACAGCCCTTCGGCCCCGTCTCCTTCATGCTCCTGGATTGCAGATTGCCCGGATAGACGATATACGGGGCTTCATGCAGCACAGAGCGCGCATGGATATGCCCAAGGGCCCAATAGTCCATCCCCTTGCCGATCAGCGCCGCCCGGCTGGAAGGTGCATAGTTCGCATGGTCGCGGGCACCGTCCACATTGGTGTGGAGGACGCCGATGTTGAACACCGACCGGTCATGCACGCGGAACCTCTCCGCCAGGTTCTCCGTCACCTGCGCCGCCCCGTAGGAGATGCCGTGCACATGGGCGATCTCCCTCCCCGACGGGTCGCGGACAACAGCGGTCTCCACCTCGCCGGCAGGGAACACCTTCACGCCCGCAGGCATCTCCCACGGAAGCTGCTTCCCATCGAGGGGATCGTGATTGCCATGGGCGATATAGACGCCGATGCCCGCCTCCGCCAGCCGCTCCGCCGCCCGCTGAAATCTCAGCTGCGCCCGCACCGAGCGGTCTTCGAGGTCATATACATCGCCGGCGATGACGACGAAGCTGACCCCTTCGCGAATCGCAAGCTCCGTAAGCCGATCCAATGCGCTCAGCGTAGAGCCGCGGATCACCTCGCGAATCGGCCTGGGCACCTCGGACAGCCCGCGGAAGGGACTGTCCAGGTGGAGGTCGGCAGCATGCAAGAATCTAAACCTTCTCATCTTCTCTAATCTCCTGCGAAAATGGATATTAAATACAAAGCTATTAAATATACGAAGCCCGATAGGACAGATAGACCTCTTCCAGATCGCCGATCACGCGCGCGATCGACGACTTCTCCTTCGCCCGTTCGTAGGCGGCATGCGCCATTCGCAGGCGAAATTCTCCGTCGGTGAGCATCTTCTCGATGGCATCGGCGAGGGCGTGCACATCATCTACAGGGACGAGCAGCCCGTTCACACCGCTTTCGATCTGTTCAGCGATGCCGCCGACATCGGTGCCCACCAAGGCCAAACGGCACAACGCCGCCTCGGCGAAGACGTTGCCGAAGGCTTCTGCCCGCGACGGCAGGACGAAAAGATCGAAGAACGGCATCAGCTCTTCCGGATGAAGCATATAGCCGTAGAAGATCGTCTCATCATAGATGCCGAGCCGAATGGCCATCTCCTCCAGTTCCTTGCGAATCGGTCCGTCACCGATCAGGTGCAGGACGAAGGCATGGCCCCGTTTCTTCACGATGGAGAGTGCCTGCAACAAGACATCCAACCCCTTCGCCGGCACCAAGCGGCACAGGGTGACGATCTGGGGCACGTCATTCACATTCTCCACCGGTTTGAAGCGGTTCGGGTCGAAGCCGTTCATGATCACGCGGATGTCCTCCGGGCGGTCAACATATTGTGCGATATACGATTTGAATGAATGCGACACGGTGATGATCATATTCGTCTGATGTTCCAACTCTCGATACAAGGAAGTCAGGAAACGATGTTCCGGTCCCTGATCTTCGATTCTTCCGTTCAGCACCAGCTCCCGTTCATAGCTGGAGTGCACCGTCATCAGCACGGGAGTATCCGGAAACAGACGGCGCATGACCAGCGCCGCTATCGGATGATGCGCGTGGATGAGATCATAGGAAGCATTTCTTAATCTCATCCTGGCAAACCAAAGATAATCTCTGAGCGTCTGCATATATTTGTCCACAACCGGTCTGCCGCTGTACTGCGTCCAGTCAAAAGTTGCAAATTCATGATGCTCCGTGCCTTTGCCGCGGATGCGTTTGGGCAGGGAGAACAGCTCCATATCCCAGCCCATCGCCTGAAACTTCTGATTGATATAAGGGACCATTGAGGATACGCCCCCCGGTTGTTCCGGCGGAAAAAACAAAGCTTGCAAAATCTTCATCATTTAAGCGTCCTCCTTCTCTCTACAACATTATTGTAACTTGCCGAACTTTCAATTGGAATGATTTCAGCCGACAAATTTTGATATACTAGGTCTGATAGATTGCCATCAATCGGCACAGGAACGCAGCATTCGCTCCCGATTCGATGACAAGACTCGTACAACACAACATTAGGAGATGGCTATGGAACTAACGGAACTGCTCTATGGACCGACGGGCAAGATCGTCTCCTCTATATGTATTCTGGTTATTCTTGGCCTTATGTTTATGATCAATGTTCAGCTGTATATGAATCGACGCAAGAAGGCGTATTTTTCATTGGCGGTATCCTTCCTGCTCGTCATCGCTCAATATGTGATCATCCTCCTCCTGGAGATGTCGAGCCTGCCGGCGGCGATCACCGCTTATGTGATTCAATTGCTGAAGGTGCTCGCTTTTATCTGGATCAATCTGGGAATCTTCCAGCTCTATAATCCAACGGGACGCAAGTTGAAGCTGATCGCTGCGGCTTTAAACGCCCTGGCCTTCGTGGTCGCAGCTTTGCATCTGTACCTGCCCGGCGAGCTTAGCGAAACGGATCCAATCCTGCGCTTCCTTGCCGGCCCCATGCTGCTGGAACAGTATCTAATCGCGCTCATCCTGCTGGCTGCGCTCTTCATCCGGCCCAATATCGGACAGACGAAGACTTATCTGTTCAGCTTGGGGATATTTCTGCTCAGCCACGCCATCCATATGATGGATGCATATGTACTGGAGGAGAGCCGTAAGCTCCTGCAAGTGCTGGAACATCTCCTCCCTGTTCTTTATTACACGACCCTGTTCTTCATCGTCTTCAACCGCATCGTCGAGCTGCTGCAGGCCGTCTTCGAATCGTCGATCATCGACGGCTTAACCGGCGTCTACAATCGGAACTACATCATGACCTATGCCCACCGCCTCGTCAAAAGGCGCCGCGCCTCGGTGATCTTCTGCGATATCGACAATTTCAAACGGCTCAATGACACAGAAGGTCATCAAGAAGGCGACCGCGTGCTGAAAGCCGTCGCCCGCATCCTGCGGGATACCGTAGGCGATGCGGGCAAAGTGGGGCGATACGGCGGCGAGGAGATGGTCGCGGTGCTGGACAATGCAGCCGGTGATGTGAAGAAAATCGCGGAGAAGATCCGCAAGCGGGTCGAAGAGGAGACGAAGGTTACCGTCAGCGTCGGCTACAGCCGCTATCGCGAGGGCGTGACGGCGCATGAGCTGATGAAGCAGGCCGATGAAGCGATGTACGTGTCCAAAAAAACCGGCAAAAACAAAGTGACTGCCTACACGACAAGGACTCCGAAGATGCTGGCGTCCCTGCAGCAATAACGAAATCCGCAAACAAGAGTGAAAAAGCCTCGCCTAAGTCATACTAAACTTAGAGGAGGCGATGGTATTGGATCTGTCGAATGAACAGCCGCAAGAACACGTCGTTGCCGTCAGGAAGAACGGCGACGGCGATATCGTCGAGCTGAAGCTCAGCTCCGGCCGAGTCGTGGATTACTTGGAAGCGCAAGCGATGGCGAAGAACAATCAGCTGTACAACGTCCAAGTGTTCCGCGGCCGGGACGGCGAAGAGCATCTCCGCTCCGTGCCCGACGGGCGCAAGGATAATAACCTGGACAACCTGCCGCTTTTCTAAGCAAGAAGAAACCCGCCTGACGGCGGGTTATATTTTTTTGGCTAGCTAAGCCATCACTGATTATTTTTTCGCGTAAGGAATCGGATCCTCTGCGCCTGCTTCTGCGAACCCCTTCAAGCGCAGGCGGCAGCTGTCGCATTCGCCGCAGGCATAGGGGCCGCCTTGGTAGCAGGACGTCGTCAGCTCGTAAGGCACACCCAGGCGCAGGCCTTCGCGGATGATCTCCGCCTTCGTCATATGCATGAGCGGCGCCTCGATGCGAATCGTCCGGCCGCTCACCCCGGCCTTTGTCGCCAGCTGGATCGTCTCCTCGACCTTGGCGATGAATTCCGGCCGGCAATCGGGATACCCGCTGTAGTCCAAGGAGTTGACACCGATATAGATGCGCCCGGCGCCGATAACCTCCGCGTAAGAAGCGGCGATCGACAGGAAGAGGAGATTGCGGCCCGGTACATAAGTGATCGGAATCTCATCCGCATCCCCGTCGGCTGCCTTCGGCACTTCGAGCGACGGGTCGGTGAGCGCACTGCCTCCGATCTCCTTCAAGAAGGAGAGCGGAACGATCTTATGCCGGCTGCTGACACCGTAGTGTTCTGCAACGGCTCGCGCGTTGTCCAGTTCGTTGTGATGCCGCTGCCCGTAATCGAAGGTCAGCGGGTACAACTCATAGCCTTGATCCTGTGCGATTCCCATGCAGGTGGTGCTGTCCAAACCGCCGCTTAAGATAACGACGGCTTTTTCCTTGCGGCTCATAGTCTCACATCTTCTCCTTTATCCGTAGCAGGTTATATTGTATTTGATGATGTTCGATCTGATTATTCTTCCCAACTGCTGTATTCCAGCCTTTCTTCCACAAATATCCTCAGCTCTTACACCCTGCGCATCCCGGGATCCCAGATCACCTTATGCAGCTGCATGTTCAGCTTCACCTGGGGCAGTCCGTGCGCTAAGATCATCTCCACGAGACGCGCCGGCGGCATCGTCTCCCATACCGGACTGAAGAGAATCGTCGCACGAATCTCCGTTTCCAGGATCACCCGCTTCGCAGCATCAAAATCCGCTTCGCTGGCAATCACGAACTTCAGCTCATCCTGCGGGCGCAGCAAGGTCAGATTCTCATGGATCATCCGTTCATGCTCACCGGAATCCGGCAGCTTATAATCCATGATATAGCGAACGATCGGTGAGCTGATGGTCTCAAGAAACGGCGCCAGATGAACCGCGCCGTTCGTCTCTACGTGAATATCAACATAGCGGCTTGTGTTTGCCAATTCTTGCAGCAAGATCCGCGACCTTTCTCCGTACAGGAGCGGCTCGCCGCCGGTGACGCACACATGCTTCGCCTGATAGGACGATGTTTCCTCCAGGATCTCGGCGATCGTCATCATGCGATCCGCTTCGTAAGGCGGATAACTGTACTTCGTGTCACACCAAGAACAACGAAGATTGCAGCCGAACAAACGGATAAAGACGGTCGGATAACCGGCGCGGGTCCCCTCGCCTTCGACCGTCTCGTAGATATCGACCATCGGGATGCGGATGTCTCTCGCTGCCTGGTTCATCGTCTGTGTATCATCCGCATAATTGTTCATCATCTATTCCTCCATCAATGCTTTCGTCGCTGATGCATAACTGGTGGGCGTCTCCCACAGACGAACTTCCTCAAGCTCAACATCGGGATAAAGCCCTTCCGCTTGCAGCTGCTTCTTAATCTCCTCATAGATCCAGACGACCATGTTCTCGGCAGTGGTGTTCATCGGCGGCAGGACTTCGTTGAGATAGCGGTGATCCAATTTGTCAATGACGCTTTCCTTCGTGATGCGTTTTATATCGGCGAAGTCAATGGTGATTCCGCGGTAATCCGGCCTGCCCGACATGACCACTTGCAGTTTGTACGTATGGCCGTGCAAGCTCTTGCATTTCCCTTCATAGCAATGCAGATGGTGAGCGCTGTCGAAGGTGAATTCCTTCGATACGAGCACTCTTCGGTTATGATATTTTAACTGGTCTTCTTGGATGTCACGACCCAGGACTTGCACTTTCTCCGGCGCTGGAAAATCCATAACAGCTCACCTCTCCTTAAACCCTGATTGACAAGGGACGAAACGTAACCCGTGCCAAAAACCAGCTATTATTATATCATGTATGGCAAAACTGCGACAACTAAGCCTGTTTATGATTAAAATCATTACACTAGCATTTCGGAGATGCTGAAGCATGAAAACGTCCATTCCCCACTTACATCATAAAAACCAACTGGGTTTAACTGCAATGTTTCAGTTAATTCCACAGTTGGTTCTTATGAAATATATACGAATATCCCAAACTTAAGGTATTCAAGTCTGTCCCAATAAGGAAGTTTATTTGTATTGAGCAAAAATTTCGTGAAGCTCATCAATTGAATAATTTCCCTTGACCCCTTTAACTTTGACATCAATTTCTAATTCATTTAGATCCATAGATTGGGAGTTTTTATCCTCTGTTACCTTCGTAAGGGAGTTGCCGTCGGATAACACATAAAAGCCATCTTCTGGTTTATATTTTAGGAATAGTAAATACGTTTGATTCAATTTGACTTTGTCGATTGACTGATATAATAATATTGGATGCTTAACAGGTTCACCATAAAACACATCAAGGATCTCTAATGTTGATATTTGAACCTTTAGTTCATCCTTATCTTCTACGTTTTTAATTGAAGCTACATTTGCAAGCACAACCAA
Organism: Insulibacter thermoxylanivorax; assembly: GCF_015472005.1. Classification (NCBI taxonomy): domain Bacteria; kingdom Bacillati; phylum Bacillota; class Bacilli; order Caryophanales; family Paenibacillaceae; genus Insulibacter; species Insulibacter thermoxylanivorax. The sequence goes on from NZ_BMAQ01000015.1 coordinate 13,868, forward strand.
ATCGCTTTTACCCTGAACCATTTGTTCAATCGAATAAACAGGCCAGTCAGCGTAAATTTCGGGTTCATTTTGTTCGATTTTTTTCGAAGAGCAAGCTGTAATTGAAAAAATTGCAAAACAACTCACAAAAATCACTGTTAATATTCTTTGTATTCTCATCGTACTCACCCCTAAATTAAGGATTTCTCAAATTCTAATCCTCCCTTTCTAAATTAATATTTTTTCATGATTAAAAACCTAACCGAAAAAAGCTTTAAATCACCTCATTTTATCCCATATAATTACTATTATGTATAATACATTATGTCATATACAAAATAAAGGTATGTTTTTCATTTTTTTCTATATTTAAGCCTTCTTCGATGAGGTTGTGATGAGGATATTTTTCTGCCATTAATAATATAGTTAACCCTTGATCAGTACGTACGAAATATCTACCCACAGGAGGCTGCTATGACGATCGAACTGCCTGAAGCCTTTCTCCGGCGGATGAATGAGATGCTGGGGGAAGACTATAATGCTTTCGTTGCAAGTTATGGGGAGGACCGCACCCACGGTCTTCGTCTGAATACACGCAAAGTTCCCTTGGATTCGGCTGAAGCGGACAAGCTGCGTGCCCAGTTTCAGCTGGAGCCGGTACCTTGGTGCAAGGCCGGATACTACTATGCGGAAGAGGCAAAGCCCGGCCGCCATCCCTATCATGCGGCGGGCGTCTATTATATCCAGGAGCCGTCGGCCATGTCCGCCGCGGAGATGCTCGCTCCTCAGCCCGGGGAGATCGTGCTCGATCTGGCTGCTGCGCCCGGGGGCAAATCCACGCACATCGCCGACCTGATGCAGGGACAGGGTCTGCTGGTCGCCAATGAGATCCACCCCGGCCGCGCCGCGATCCTGTCGGAGAATATCGAGCGCATGGGCATCCAGCACGCCGTCGTCACCAACGCTTCGCCCGGCCAGCTGGCGGATAGGTTTCCCCATTATTTTGACCGCATCCTCGTCGATGCCCCGTGCTCCGGCGAGGGCATGTTCCGCAAGGATCCGCAAGCGGTGCTCGAATGGAGTGAACAACAGGTCGCGGTCTGTGCCGCCCGCCAGTTCGACATTCTCCAGGATGCGATAAAGATGCTGAAACCCGGCGGGACCCTCGTCTATTCGACCTGTACCTTCGCTGAAGAAGAGAATGAGGAGATCATCGATCGGCTATGCGAGGAATATCCCCATATGGAATGGATCACGATGGAACGATTCTGGCCGCATCGGCATCGCGGGGAAGGGCATTTCGTTGCGGTACTCCGGGATCGCCGGGAAGAGGAGGCACCGCTGGAGCTGGGTCCAGCAGCGGCAGCCGGGCCGAAACGGCGGGACAAGATGCAGAGAAGCAAGCACAGCTCACGCGCTGCCCAAGGGAGCGCCGAAGCGGCCATGCGGTTCTTCCATGCATTTGCCGCTGAACAATTGCCGAACTTCACCCTGCCTGAAGGGGAGCCGATTCTGTTCGGGGAACAGCTGTACTGGCTTCCTGTCTGCGGCGGGAAGATGTCCGCGGATCTGCTGCAGGGCTTGAAGGTTCCCCGTCCCGGTCTGCATCTCGGCCTGGTGCGCAAGCAGCGCTTCGAACCTTCCCATGCGCTGGCGCTTGCCCTTAAGCCGGATGAGGCAGCGCGCGTCCATCATCTGACAGCGGAGGATTCGGAGACCGAAGCCTATCTCCGAGGTGAGACCCTGCCAATCGGTGCAGGCATGAAGGGATGGACCTTAGTCGCTGTGGACGGCTATCCCCTTGGATGGGGGAAGGCCGGCGGGGGGATGCTGAAGAATCACTATCCCAAGGGACTGCGACGTCCGTATTGATCCAGATTGTGATGGATTTCGCGCAGGCGTTCCGAATCTTCCCTTAACTCCGCTTCGATGTGGGCGATGATCGCGTGCACTTGTTCCCCCACTACCCGCGGGACCTCAACCTCACCGTTTGCCTTTGCGATATAGATGAGGCATTGGATGATCTCGCGCAGCATATGCGGCTTGTTATTGTCCACAGCAACCTGAGCAAGGAACAGGATGTAATTGATTTCCTCCAGGCTCAGCTTCATGGTCATCCGACATCCCTCCCGGTGGTACAATGGTACTTTCATCATACCCCTAACGGAGGTTTTGTCAATAATCGACAATATTTCCTGCTGACTGCATAGAAGCCCATGCCATCTGCGCATAACAAAAGGACGAAGACCTCACACGGATCATGCCGCGGAATCTTCGTCCTTTGTCATTTTTGTTCACAGAGCCGCTTCATTCTCGAGCAGCAATTCATCGATCAGCCGGTTGCGGTACAGGACGCTCAAGCTGAAGGAATCATAATCCCGCTCCTTGTCCAGCTCCCGCATGATCAGCGCAGCGATCTTCTCGCGGTCTTCCTCGCTGTTCATCTCCCGAAAATCCATATAGCCCGTGATCATGGGCTCGCTGATATCGATCGTCGCCGTGCCGATGGGCAGATTGCCGTTCTCCCGGGAATAGATATCATAGGTGAGCGTATCGCCGTCATCCCGCACGAGATGAACGGAGTACGGGCTTGTCCGCGATTCGAGCAGCGATGCCCCGTCTTCGTATGCCGCAAGATCTTGATGATCCAGTTCGAAGATCTCAAGCAGTTCGCCGTTGTGTTTCACCTCAAGCTGGAACGAATCCACATAATCATCATCAAAATCCGACACCAAGAGATCCACGCCAGCTTCAATCTGCTCGGGCGTCGGTTCGATCATCCAGTTGATCTCGCCGAAGCAATCGGCACCCTGCAAGGTGACAAAGGCTTCCGCCAGCCACCGCTTATTGCGTCCGTAGATGTGGTATTCGACGGAATCCCCATGTTCGCCGGTGATGACTAACTCGTATGCCTCAACATCCCGTGATTCCATCTCATAAGGATCCGGACCGCGCTGAGGGTCGTGATCCAGAGGCGCATCCGCAGTGCCGTCCTCTTGGTACAGCTCTTCATCCGGCCCTTCCGGATCCTCCATAAAATACTGGATCTCCCCCACATTATGCTCCATTGCGATCACTTGATCGAAGGGGCTGTAAGTAACGATCACATCGCAGTCCTCCGCCTCGATCGCTGCCGCGAAGGAATGGATATAGTCCTGCAGGTAGCGAAGCACCTTTCGCTTCTCTGCCGGGGTCATCGATGTCCGCTCAAGCTGGATCGAGCCGGACAGCCGGCTGCCTTCCCGGTAGACCAAAGTGATGCCGCCGACATATCGCCCGTTCAACAACACATCGCTTACTTCCCCGCCGGCAGTGCGCATATCTGGACGAATGGCTATCTTGCCCATCGCATAGATCCCTCCACGAATGATGGTTTAGCAGCTAATGCTATTAGCGTCTCCCATCCTCCGTGTTCTATCCATCGATGTGCCCCTCCAAGTTCTAAGCTCCATGCGGCTGCAGCGATGCTTGTCCAGCTTACTCCGGGAAGTAACGGCTCAGCACCACATGCACAGCATCTTCGTTGTTGGAGACGGTGATCTCATCGGCGGCTTCCTTCACCGGATCCGGAGAGTTGGCCACGGCTACGCCGATGCCGGCGAACTCGAGCATCTCGATGTCGTTGAAGAAATTCCCCATGGCGAGGATCTCTGTCCGTTCGATCTGCCAGATCTCGGCCAGCCGCTGCAACGCTCTGCCCTTCGTCACCTGCGGTTTCATCACATCGACGAAGTAATCCCCGCTGCGGATAAAGCGAAACTTCTGCTCACGCTGCGGCCAATCCCGCTCCACTTGATCCATGACGGGCTTATCGCCAAACATGCAGAATTTCACGAGCGGCGATGTCACCTGCAGGACATCCTCCACCATCTGCGGATCCGCGAGGTACGCTTCATACATCTTCCTCGCCTCGTCCGACATCCGATCGACGATCATATCCAAGGAAGTATTGATATCGTAATGAATGCCGCGTTCCCGGCAGTATGCGATCAGCTCAACCAGTTCCGTGATCTGAAAGGTATCCTCGTACAGGATGTTATCCTTCGTATCCAAGATCGAGGCACCGTTGTGGGTGATCATCACGCCCTCCAGAGCCAGCTCTTCCATCACCGGACGAGCGCTCATCGCCCCCCGCCCCGTGCACAGCACCACCTTCACGCCCTGATCCGCGACACGACGGATCGTTCTAAGATTCTTCTCACCGATGCGATGCTCATCATCCAGCAGCGTGCCGTCGATATCCAAAGCGATCAGTTTAATGGTCATCTCCAGTCCCCTCCATGAGTTCTCTCATCTCTAAATCTGTCAGTTCTCTATATTGACCAAGAGCCAATGTCGGATCGAGCCTTAAGTTCCCCATCGCGATACGCTTCAGATACGTCACCTTCTTGCCGACGGCGCGGAACATCCGCTTGACCTGGTGAAACTTGCCCTCCACGATCGTCAGCTCGATCTTCGAGCATGGGCCCTTCGGTCCCTCGAAGGTCTCGAGGATCTTCAGTTCTGCCGGCAAGGTGACATATCCGTCATCCAATTCCACGCCATGCTTAAATCTTACCACATCCTGCTCGCCGACGAACCCTTCTATCTCGGCATAGTACACCTTCGGTACGTGACGTTTCGGCGAGAGCAGGCGATGGGCCAGCTGCCCGTCGTTCGTAAGCAGCAGCAAACCTTCGGTATCCTTATCCAAACGACCGACAGGAAAGGGAGAGAAAGCCCGGTATTCCTTGGACAGCAGGTCCAACACCGTTCTTTCCCGCAGATCTTCGGTGGCGGAGATCACCCCGGGCGGTTTGTTTAACATGAGATAGATATATGAACGATAATGTACAGGTTCTCCATTCACTTCCAGACGATCGCGTTCGGGATCGACCTTCCTTCCGCTGTCCTTCACGATCTCACCGTTCACCCGGATCAATCCAGCCCGCGCTAACCGCTTCGCTTCCGAACGGGTTGCAATGCCCAGGTGAGTGAGGATCTTGTCGATCCGCATGCTTCCTGCTGATGGTTTGTTCCTGATCGTGCTGCACCTCCTGTGTCATCTATGTAAATTGAGGCGGATCCATGCACGAGGTCATCGCTGATCACGCCTTTCGTACCAGCCATGTTCCTCGTGCATGAACCCGCCTCGTCCAGCGCCCATCTCATAACGTGTGCGTTCTGCGCTGATCATTCAATCATCCGCATGCTGCTTCGCTCGCTCCAGCGCTTCCTGCAGCTGATCAGCCAGCAGGCACAAACCCCAGATGTCTTCATTCTCCCACAATTCATTAAACTTCAATTGGAATTGCACGGCTTCTCTAAAGCGATGATAAAAATATAATTCCTGGATATCATTTAACACTCTGGAGACGAGATTCGAATTTCTCTCGAATGCCTTCTGCGCGCTCATGATATCATCCCGGATACTGGACATCTCCTGATCCAGCACGTAGGCAGCTTCCGCTGCCCTGCGCAGTCTCTGCTTGACGTCTTCCGGCAATTCTTCTTTGAATTTATAATTCAATGAATGTTCAATCGTCGCCCAGAAGTTCATGGCCAGGGTGCGGATCTGGATCTCTGCCAGCACAGGTTTCACGCCCAGCGCCGTCTGGACGGGGTATTCCACGATGATATGATAGCTGCGGTAGCCGCTCTCTTTTTTGTTGGCGATATAGTCTTTCTCATACATGACTTTCATATCGCTTCGCTCACGGATCAGCTCCGCGACGCGGTAGATATCTTCAACGAATTGACACATGATGCGGATGCCGGCAATATCCTCGATCCCCTTCTCAAGTTGATCATAGGGAACGCCCAACGACTTCGCCTTGCTGAGTATGCTGGAGATGCGCTTCACGCGTCCTGTTACAAATTCTATCGGAGCCAGTTCTTCCCGTATCTTCAATTCCGCCCTGAGCGCCTTGAACTTGATCTTAAGCTCCTCTACAGCGTGTTCGTAAGGGAGGAGAAATTTACTCCAATCTCTTCCGTCCATGCTGATTCCTCCAATCAATGGAACGTTTACGCGTCGACACCGACCGCCTCGGAGATGTGCGTGAACCCATCCCTTCTTAATAGATTCGACAGCTCTTGGTTTAAGGTCTTGTTGATCGTCGGCCCGCGGTAGATAAACGAGGTATAGATCTCGACGAGGCTTGCTCCGGCACGGATCATCTCGTAGGCATCGTCACCTGTGAACACGCCGCCGGAACCGAGGATCGGAATTCGTCCCTCGGTAAGACGATAGACCTGACGGATCACCTCGACGGCCCTCTGCTTCAAAGGTTTGCCGCTGAGACCGCCGCTTTCGATCGCATTCGGATGCTTCAGACCCTCCCGCTTGATCGTCGTGTTCGTGGCGATGATGCCGTCGATACCTGCCTGGCTGATCGTCTCGACGCACTGCTCGATCTCCTCATCCGACAGATCCGGTGCGATCTTCACGACCACCGGCTTCGCCTTGGCCTTCCGCTCCTTCGCCAAGCGGTCGCGCTCCGCAATCACCGCATGCAGTAAGTCCCGCAGGTCGTCTCCGTGCTGCAGTTTGCGCAGGTTCGGCGTATTAGGGGAACTGATATTCACAGCAAAAAAATCCCCGACATCATATAATATGCGGAGGCAATCCAGATAATCTTGGACGGCATGCTCATTCGGCGTAACCTTGTTCTTACCGATGTTGATCGCGATGGGAATCGGCCGGCGCGTGACCTTCTCGAGATATGCCCGCATCTTGTCCGCACCTTCATTGTTAAATCCCATCCGATTGATCAAAGCGCTGTCTTCCGGCAGACGGAACAACCGCGGCCGCTCATTGCCGTTCTGTGCCCGCGGCGTCACCGTCCCCACTTCGATGAAACCAAACCCCATATACGAGAAAGCCTTCGCCGCTTCTCCGTTCTTATCCAAACCCGCTGCCAAACCGATGGGGTTGGGAAAATCCATTCCCCACAGCGTCTGCCTAAGCTCCGGCAATTGCGGCGAAGAATAGGCCGCACGCACGACGGCCATCGCTCCGGGAACCGCTTGGGCGATGCGCAATCCGCTGATGGTCAGATGATGCGCCGTCTCCGGATTCATACGAAACAAGATGGGCTTGACGATCTTTTCATATAACAAAATCCATTCCTCCCGACCCAACTAATGTCTAACGAACAGTTTATCCTTTTCACGTCCAAAAGAAAAGAGTTCTTGTCGTTTGCAATCGCATTCAGTTACTTATATAATTTTTAGAAAGGGTTTTACGTAATTCAATAAGTGGGTGAATGATATGGTCAAGAAGAAGCAATCCTACGTACAACGATACAAGAAGCAACAAGAAGAAGTCGTAAACCGCAAAGCACTTATCTGGTACGCATCGATCTTCGGCGGAATCTTGCTTATCGTCATCCTTTTATTAATCTTTTCCTAACGCTGGAGCACCTGCGTGCTTTCGGAGGCGGCTCATCCTTAATCAGTCAGCCTCCGAGTTCATTTTTATCTCACCCGTCGGCCCTTAGCAGATATCCCCCAAACAGATCCTTCTAACCAAAATAATCCCTGCCTCCTCCGATCCCTGAAGACAGCCGCAGATGAACACACAAAAAGGAGCCAAGATCCCTGTCTTGACTCCATCTGTTGGACGAACTGAGCACATCATCATATCCGTATATATCTGCTTCGCATGATATCCGCGATTCACATGATGCCTCAGCGGTCATCCAACATCATTCGAACGGTTCGTCCGAAACTTGGATTGAATCCGTCGGGCATCCATCTACCGCATCCTGCAGATCATCGTAGAGATCCTCAGGAATCGGTACGACACCGCGATTGTTATCCCCCTCATAGATATTCTCAGCCAAGCCGTCATCATCATAATCAAATATATCAGGAGCAGATGCGCCGCAGGCGCCGCATGCGATACAAGTGTCTTTGTCTACATAGGTATATTTCGGCATGATGAGTCCTCCCTAATTAGATTTAACTTCAATAATCTCACATCAATATAGTATAAATGTTCGTGAGAATCAATGACCACCTTTATTGATAACTTTTTACAAATGGTGTAAGATACTAAGATGTGCATCTGTCACGCAATTATCCCACATTTAGCTATTCTCATGTTATAATGTCATCAATATATTTTATTACACAAGTATATTATATACGTCCAAACTTTTGTTTCGCAACATAAGGAGGATAATCGATGTCTGGCAGAGTTTATATTTTTGATACCACACTCCGTGACGGCACGCAGGGGGAAGGCATCAGCCTCTCCGTTGAAGACAAGCTCAAGATCGCTCAGAAATTGGACGAATTAGGCGTTGACTACATCGAGGGCGGCTGGCCGGGCAGCAACAACAAGGATATCGAATTTTTTGAACGGGTCAAAAGCCTGAATCTCAAGCATGCCAAGATCTCTGCCTTTGGAAGCACGCGCCGCAAGGGAGCTAAACCCGAAGAGGATGCGAATTTGAACAAAATTCTGGAATCCGGTGTGCAAGTGGCATCGATCTTCGGCAAGTCCTGGGATTTCCATGTGACTAAGGCACTCGAGACCACGTTAGAGGAAAACCTGGCGATGATCTACGATTCCGTGCGCTATCTGAAGGATCACGATCTTGAGGTGATCTACGACGCGGAGCATTTCTTCGACGGGTACAAGAGCAATCCGGAGTATGCTCTTGCAACCTTGGAGAAAGCACATGCCGCCGGAGCGGATTGGATCGTCCTGTGCGATACGAACGGCGGAACATTGCCAGACGAGATTAAGGAGATCGTCAGCACCGTATGCGAACGCATCCCTGCTAAGATCGGCATCCACGCGCACAACGACTGTGAGCTCGGTGTCGCCAACAGCCTTGCCGCCGTACAAGCGGGCGCCAGACAAGTGCAAGGCACGATCAACGGATACGGCGAACGCTGCGGGAACGCGAATCTCGTGTCAGTTATTCCCAATTTGCAATTGAAGATGGGGTATGAGGTTATTTCTGCCGATCAACTGCGTTCCCTTACAGCTGTGGCACGTTACATCAGTGAGATCGCCAATGTCAGCATGCCGATCAACCAGCCCTTTGTCGGCACTGCTGCCTTTGCCCATAAGGGCGGGATCCATGTCTCCGCCATTCGCAAACACCCGCGGACCTATGAACATATCGAGCCGGGACTGGTCGGCAACAAACAGCGCGTCCTCGTATCGGAGCTGGCCGGACAGAGCAATGTCCTGTTCAAGGTGCAGGAGCTGAATCTCGATATTCCGCTCGACAGCGAAGCCGCCCGCGCGGCGATCCAGCGCATCAAAGCCCTCGAACATGAAGGCTATCAATTCGAAGGTGCAGACGCATCGCTGGAGCTTCTGCTGCGCGAAGCCACGGGCAATCTGGAGGAGATCTTCACCGTCGAATCCTTCAAGATCATCGTTGAACATTCCAGCGACCGCAGCGGCGTGGTCACCGAAGCCCTAGTCAAGATCAAGATCGGCGACGAGATCGTCTTCACGGTGGCTGAGGGCAACGGGCCGGTGAACGCACTGGACAATGCCCTCCGCAAAGCCCTTGAACAATACTATCCGGCGATCAAGGATATGCATCTCGCTGACTATAAGGTGCGCGTCATCGATGAGAAAAATGCAACGGCAGCGAAGGTGCGCGTGTTGATCGAATCCTCTGATCTGACCCATTCTTGGAGCACCGTCGGCGTCTCACCGAACGTCATCGAAGCCAGCTGGCAGGCGCTCGTCGACAGTATGCGTTATGCCCTGATCGGCAAGGAGCGCATAAAAACGCCATCGAGTACAAGACCGCAGCTGGGCATCATCAATCATTGAATCGGAGGCCTGAGACGACAGATTGTGTTGTCTCAGGCTTTGTTTAATTATGCGCAATACGCACGCAGGCCGAAACGACACTTTTTGTCGTCTCACGCTGCGATCCCACCAATCCGCACACTGAACCGATACTTTCAGTCGTCTCACGCTGCGATCCCACCATCCGCGCGCTGTACCGACACTTTTTGTCGTCTCACGACGCGCACTCGCCATTCCGCACACTGAACCGACACTTTTTGTCGTCTCGCGCTGCGTTCCGCCTCTTCATGTTGCGTTTTCACCATTCGCTTGCGCTTTGCTTGTGCTGAGACGATCCTTTCTGTTGTCTCATGGTGCGTTTCCGCTTTCCCGTGCGCTGAATCGATACTTTCTGTCGTCTCACGCTGCGATCCCACCATCCGCGCGCTGAACCGACACTTTTTGTCGTCTCACGACGCGTACCCACCAATCTGCACACTGAACCGATACTTTTTATCGTCTCGCGCTGCGTTTCCTCCTCTCCACACAGCGATTCCACCAATCCGAACACTGAATCGATACTTTCTGCCGTCTCGCACCCGTTCCGTCTCACCACGCAGCGATTCCTCTGCCCAACACACTGCCTTCCGCAGCAAATAAAAAAGGACGCCTTCCAGGCATCCATCATCTTTGATTCCTCACTCTGATTCCTTCATCACTGAT